>CAZPIR010000087.1:0-10310 GCA_964586085.1 uncultured Anaerolineaceae bacterium
GTTGGCGTCGAATGGTCTGGAAGCGGTCAAGGCATACGAATCATCGCGGGCGCCTGATGGTCAAGTCTTTGATCTCGTGTTGATGGACGTGGCGATGCCGGAGATGGATGGTTTGGATGCCACGCGCACGATTCGGGAGAGAGAACAAAAATTAGGTGGACACATTGCGATTGTAGCAATGACTGCATTCGCGACCAAAGAATATCAGATCAAGTGCATCGAGTCGGGCATGGATGCGTACGTCACAAAACCGGTGCGCACCGAAGAATTGAATCGCGTCATTGAGCCGTTGATGACCAAGCCGATTGAAATCCAGCCGGCGCAAGCGCAACCGGCGCCAGTCAATCTGCGCGAAGCGCTCGAAGTGGTGGGCGAGGACGTGGACATTTTGCGCGATGCGGTTGCCTCGTCGCTCGCCGAAGTGCCGGCACAATTGCAGGCGCTCAAGGATGCGATGTCGAACCAGGACGCCAAGATGGTCGAAGCCAAAGCGCATCGGCTCAAGGGCGTGATGGCAAACCTGGGTGGCTTGATGGCGCGTGAAGTGGGACAACGACTTGAAACGATGGGCGAGCAAGGCAATCTTGCTGGTGGCACGGATGTAGTGGGTACGTTCGAGAAAGAAATTGGGCGCGTGATTGCGTTCTACACAGATCCCAACTGGGAACAATCGGCGCGTGCATTTGCCGGAGGATAATCATGGCTCTTCGAGTTCTATGTGTAGACGACGATCAACCGCAACTCACGATCATCTCGGCGGTGTTGCGCAAAGAAGGTTATGAAGTCGAGTGTGCGCTGGATGGTTTGGCGGGTTTGGAAAAAGCGCGTTCGTTTAAACCACACCTTATCATTCTGGACGTGATGATGCCGGGGATGAATGGGTACCAGGTGTGCAAGCGACTCCAGTCCGATCCTGAAACTGCCAAGATTGGCGTATTGATGTTGACAGCCAAGGGTGGCGTGGACGAAAAATATCGCGAAGCCGGCGATTTTGCCGGCAAGATCAAGGACCGCATGACCGGTTTTGAAGTGGGCGCCACCGAGTACTTGACCAAGCCGATCAAGGCAAAGGAATTGGTGCAACGGGTGAAAGCGGTCTTGTGGGCGCACGGGAATGTATAATGAACTAGGTAATGCTCAGTCGAGTGTTCCTTGTTTCTGAAAGTATCAATGCGATGGAATTGGCGGAAGCATTAGCGCGCAAAATTGAACGCGATGTTATTCAAGCGCAAACCTTTTTTACTCTGACGCCAGAGCGCAACTCGAATGATATGATCGTGCGCGTGCGGTTGAATATGCTGGGCATCGTCGGCGCGGGCAATCGCACGCGGATGAGCTATGCCTTGCTCGTCACGCTCGATGGCTATCCGTTCGTGTGTCCCAAAGCGTGGGTCGAGAAACCGGGTGATGCGTTCATTTATCATTTGCAAATTTGGCCTCCCCGTCCGCCGATGAATTTACCCGAAGTGTGCACGAGTGCCGAGTCAAAATATCAAAAAGATTGGGCGGCAAAACGAATCGCGCCGGGCGAGCGCAACCTGCTCGGTTTTTTGCGTCAAGTGCTTTACACGTTGAACAACGAAAACACGCATAGTAAAGCGCGTCAGTGAGATAGACGATGAATTCGGATTTCGAGCGCTATAAACGACAACTGGGCCTGGTGCATCAACGCCGCGTGATGGATTTGAATGTCCTCGTGCTGGGCACTGGTCCCGCTCTGCCGTACATCGCCACCAACCTTGTCCTGCTTGGCGTTGGTACGCTCGCCTTGCCTGCTTCGTCCGCAAGTCTCACCGCGCATCAAGTCGCCGGACAATTTTTATTTCGTGCAGAGGATGTGGGTGCGCCGATTTCGCAAGCGCTCGCGCGACGAGTGAGCGCACTCAACCCGCGCGTGAAAATCGAGTTGGTGTCAGCGCAACCCAATTGCGCGTGCGATGTGATTGTCGCAACTTCAGAATTTACCGCGACGTTTCCAGCGCACATCCCAGTTATCTGGGTAGGCGTGACGAACTATGGTCTGTTCATCGGTGCACACAAACCGCACGCCGTGTCGGGCGAACCTAATTTAATTACGCCCGCGCTTGCCTCGCTTGCCGGCGCGCTCGCCGCGCAAGAAGTTCTGCGCATCACGCGCTGTGTGCGCACCTCCGAAGTGATCAAATTCTGGGTCACGCTCAACTATGCGTTCCGCGAACCAGCGAACGCCGAATTGAAATTTGCGATGGACGGCGCGCAGACGGTTGCCTTTAATGAAAAACGTGACGGTGAATTTCCGCTTTATCGTGTGCCGATCAATTTGAATAACGACCTCGCGCGCGTATTGTTTGAGGAAACGGTCATTGATGAACCCACTGCCGAAATTTTTGCCGAGCCAACCGCGTGTTTGTACTATTCGCCGTTCTGGGGCAATCGAATCGAAAATAATCAGGTGATCGAAGAACCGATTGAATTAAAGTCGTTGACCGCGCATCGGGTTGTGCTCGGCGGCATCGGTGGATTGGGAACCTGGGTCGCGGCATTGCTCGCCGTGTCCAACTTTGCCGGTGAGCTTGTCGTGTTTGACGGCGATACGCGCGTCGAAACGCATAACCTGAATCGTCAGGTCTTGTACGATGAAGATGTGATTGGCATGGCAAAGGTTCACGCGGCGGCACGCGCACTCCATCGTTTGAACCCGACGTTGAACGTGACCGGCTGGCTTGAAGAAATTCAAGCGACCACGGCAATCACGCACGGCGAGATGATGAAGCAAGCCGACCTTGCTATTAGCACGTTTGATAATTTTCGCGCGCGCTATCTGCTCGGCGAATGGGCGGCGTTGAACCGTGTGTCGCTGATCAATGGTGGCTCGGACGGATTCAACGGCGATGTCGAATTGATCGAGCCAGACAAACACGGTTGTTTGTTGTGTCGTTGGGAGCAGGCACGCGGACGCGATGCGGCGCAAGCGATGAGCATGGACGAAGCCCATCTCTCGTGCACGCGCGAAGACGCCAATGCGCCCGAAGTGGGTACCGCGTTGGTCACGACGACCGCCGCGATTGCGAGCTGGCAAACGTTGCTTGCTCTGCTTGAATTAGCAAAACCGGAACTAGAAATAGATCATCATCTCGGATTTTTGGGCAAGGAAAATGCCATCGAAAAATGTCGGATCGCGTCGCCGTGTCCGGTGCATGAACACGGCACGTGCGACCATCCGCAACAATTTTGGCAGAACTTGGAAGAGACCATTCACGGAGACGATCAATGAAACCGCCGGTCAAAAAATGTGTCATTGATTCATATGTCTATAAGACAGCGTTGGAATTTGCGGGCAACGTCGAACGTGACGAGTGGGGCGGCATCGGGATTGGCACGTACATGAAATCGGGCGAAGTGTTTTTGAAAGGCATGATCTTTCCGCCGCAGTATCGCAGTAATTCAACCTACTGTGCGTTCGAAATGAAATACCTGGCTCTGCTCAAATTTGCGTTGAGCGACCTGGGAATTTTTCCGCAGGTCACGATGATTGCCTGGGTTCACTCGCACCCCGGCCACGGCATTTTTCTTTCGGACATTGATCGTGAAACGTTCGGCGATCTGCTCAGCGAGAACGAGCGTTTGCTCGCGCTGGTGATCGAACCGGTGCAACGCGAAATCGGCGCATTCACCGGCGTGCAAGCCAATCATCAAATCCCTTTGCCGGTCGAGCAACGCGAACTGGTGTTGAGCGATGACCAACGCATTCGCTTGAGTGTGTTGGAAAGCATGTTGCCGGAAATGCCGCAGATTATTGTGCCACCTCTGCCGCAAACTTTTTCAGCGCACAGCGCGCTCGAAGTGGCATTCACCTTGTCCGAGAAAATTGTGCGTTTGCGTCGCTGGCTCGCAATTTCCGAACGTGCGCGCGGTGTGGAGCAAGCGCTTCCAAGTGAAGATTCTGCCTAGTTGATGGAGTGTGGCGATGGCAAGAAAAGTATATGTTTATTTTGCTTGGAAAGACGATCATGTGACCATGACCGTGGACGACAATCAAACGATTCGCGGCGCGTTGCGTTGGGTTCTGCCGCCCGGCGTAAACATTGATTCGATTGAAAACGCGATTGACGAGACCGGCTTGAATGTGGTGGATTCGTATGGCGCGAATTTGCACGATGGTATGAAAATTACCGTGAGCCGCAACAAGGTCTATCAAGGTGGGGCGGTCATACGCGTCCGGGATAGGACGGGGGTCATTAAGTAACTTGTACTATTGTTTTCAAACCAAGTGCGGCTTATACTGATTTTAGCAAGCGCGGACAGCGGCCTGCCGCGCTTGCTGATTTGTCAACGACAATACCGTGTAATTATGGCATCCAAGAAGAAGAAAATTCTACTGATTGAGAATGACCTACAATTGGTCGAGCTGGCGCGTTATCCGTTGGAAGAAGACGGCAATCAAGTCATTGCTTCTACCGATGGACCGGCGGGCTTGCGTGTGGCACGCCGTGAGCAACCCGACTTGGTGCTCGTAGATTACAAACTGCCTTCGCAAAAAGGCAACGATGTTGCCAAAGCACTGCGCAAAGACCCGTCTACGGAACACATCCGCATTATCATGATCGCGGATGAGAGCCAACTTGAAAATCTCGAAATCGGTCCTGGCTCAGCGGTAGACGATTTTCTCATCAAGCCGTTTGCGCCCGCCGAACTCATCACCAAAATCAAACCTTTGCTCAAGTCGGACGACGACCTCAAGAGCAAGTTGATTTCGACCGGCAACTATGACCTAGACAACAAGATGGGCGGTGGCGTGCCGTTTGGTTCGCTGACCTTGATCGAAGGCGATTCAGGTGCCGGCAAATCAGTGCTGTCGCAACAAATGATGTACGGTTGTCTGGTGGACGGACTCAAGTTGTCGTTGTTTTCCAGCGAAAACTCGGTCAAGAGTTTGGTCAAGCAGATGCGTAGCCTGAACATGGACGTGCTCGATTATCTCTTGCTCGACAAATTACGTATCTTTCCGATTGAAACCGCGCGGCTGGGTCGTGAGGCGCCGCCCATGTTGTTAAAGGCGATGAAAAACGAGCGCGGGCGCGAGATGATTTTGGTGGATTCGTTGACATCATCCATTCCTAGCTCGTCGGATAAAGAAGTCCTGGGATTTTTTGAAGATAGCAAGCGCTTGTGCGCGGATGGCACAACGGTGATGGTTATCATTCACACGCATGGTCTCACCCGCGAATTGCTGACGCGCTTGCGTTCTTTGTGCGACGCGCACTTGCAACTGCGCACCGAAGAAGTGGGCAACAAACTGGTCAAGACCTTGGAAGTAACCAAAGTGCGCGGGGCGGAGCAAACGACCGGCAACATTGTCAGCTTTGAAGTAGAACCGGGCTGGGGCATTCGCGTCATCCCGATCAACAAGGCTAAAGGATAGTTATTATGGGCGGACGTACTCTCACGCCATTTCGACCGATCATGGAAAAAGAACGTTGCGATCACGGCGCGCATTGCCCCGTGAATTCGATGCCCAGGGCGTTGCGCGAAGTGTGTGCCTCGAATCCCACCGTGTTCGATTACATTCATTGGTTGCCGATTGAAGAAATTGGCGTGCCCGAGTTTTATCCCAAGCTTTCGCGCGACATGACCAACATCGAAAAGCGCAACTTGATTTATCCGATCAAGGAAGGTTTGTACGTCCATATTTTGCATGATCCCAAGGGCGAACGCGACAAGTACATTCCCATCGAGCCGCACCTCATCATTGATTTGGAAGAACTTATGCCGCAGGTCGAAACCAAACTGCTCGACTATGTGGAAAAAATTGGCGCGGCAGAAACAACGGATGAAAAACGCGCGGCATTGCTCGAAGCGATTGACAAGTGTCTATTTGTTGACCCAACGGCGTTAGTGAAACGTCAAGCCGCCGCGGCGGCAACCGCCGCCGCCAAGGCGAATGGCAAGGGCAACGGCAAATCGAACGGCAAGGAAAACCCGGCATCGATGGGCAAAGTGCCGGTCACCCCGCGCGAAATGGAGGCACTCAAGTATCTGTTACTGCGCGACAAGATCGGGTTTGGTTTGCTGGCGCCAATGTTGCTCGATACTTACATCGAAGACATTTCTTGTAGCGGTGTCGGATATATTTTCATCGAGCACAAGATTTTCAAAAGCATCCAAGCCGCGATCAACTTTGCGACCGAAGACGATGTGGACGAGTTTGTGATTTGGATGGGCGAGTGGATCAAGCGCCCGGTCACCGTGCGCAATCCGATTGTAGACGCGGTTTTGCCGGATGGCTCACGCATCAACATTGTGTACGGCACGGATGTGAGCAAGCGCGGAAGCAACTTTACGATTCGTAAATTTTCCGATGTGCCGGTGAGCATCCCCGAGTTGATTGAATTTGGCACGATGGATTATTTGATGGCGGCGTATCTGTCGTTCGTGCTGGAAGAAGGCATGAACATGTTCGTCTGCGGCGCAACCGCGTCCGGCAAAACGACGACCTTGAACGCGATCACGACCTTTATTCGTTCCGACAATAAAATTGTGAGCATCGAAGACACGCCCGAACTTCAGGTGCCGCACAAGAACTGGATTCGTGAAACGACGCGCGGTTCCGGCAAAGAGCACACTGGCTCCGAAGTGGGCATGTTTGATCTTTTGAAAGCGGCTCTGCGGCAACGCCCCGACCGCATCATCGTAGGTGAGATCCGCGGTGAAGAAGGCGCGATTGCCTTTCAAGCCATGCAGACCGGTCACGGTGTCATGTCTACCTTTCACGCGGCGTCCGTCGAAAAGTTGATTCAACGTCTCACTGGCGATCCGATCAACATTCCCAAATCGTACGTGGATATTCTCGATTGCGTGTTGATTCAATCGGCTGTCCGCATTGCGGGGCGCGGCATGGCGCGTCGTGTGACGAGCATCAACGAAATCGTGGGTTACGATCCGCTCTCGCAAAGTTTTTCGTTCATCGAAACATTCAAGTGGAACCCGGCGACCGACACGTTCGACTTTCCGGGTTTCATGAACAGTTATTTGCTCGAAGAAAAAATCGCGCCCAAACGCGGCATTCCGCCGTTCAAGAAAAAAGTGATCTACACCGAACTCAAACGTCGCGCCAAAGTTCTCCAGAGACTCCATGTTGAGAGAAAGTTGAAGAATTTCTATGATGTCTTCGCCGTCCTCGCCGAAGCCCAACGCCAAGGACTACTTTGAGGAAATCAGCGCGTTCGACATGTTCTATCAATTAACCTACATGTCGGCTACGTCGGCGGCGGGTGTTTCGCGCAGTAAAGTATTTGAATTGGCGCGTAGTCTGCCCTGTCCGCCCGCGCGTTTCTTTAAAGAGGTTGAAGAAATTGTCACCAACATGCGGTTCAATTATCCCGATGCGGTGCAAATGGTTGGCGTGCGTGCCAAGACCGAAGAAGTGAAAACATTTCTTTTGCGGCTCTCCGATGCGTTGCGTTCGGGCGAGCCGTTGCCCGGTTTTTTGGCGCGCGAAGCCGGTGTGTTGGGTGAAGTGTACGGCAATGATTACGAAACGAAACTGGAAAGTTTAAAAAAGTGGACCGATGCGTACACCTCGGTCACCGTATCTGCCGCGCTCATCGTCATCATGATCATGGTCTCGACCATGATCTATTCGATGAACCCGATTGTGATGGCGGGCATGATTGTGGTTTCGATTGGCGGCGCGTTTGGCGTGGCGTGGATCATGCTCCGAACTTCGCCGCAAGAATCGCTCGATGTGCCACTTGCCAAAGGGTCGGCTGATCAAAAACTCGCCATGAAATTAGCCAAGATCTTTCTGCCCCTAAGTTTGATGGTGCCCGTCGCACTGGTTTATTTTTTCAAGGCGGACAAGGGTTGGGCGTTGATTGCTTTTGGCGCGTTAATCATGCCTGCTGGTTGGGTGTATGCGCGCTCGCAAGCCAAGACGCAACGCAAGGATCGCGAGATTAGCGATTTCCTCCGTTCGGTCGGCGGCGCGGCAACCTCGCGCGGCACAACCTTAAAGGAAGCGATCGCAACGTTGCGTCTCGAATCGTTTCCCACGCTCAAGCCGGATATTCATCGCTTGGACTTGAGTTTGAAAGCATTTGGCAAACCGCGTTTGTGCTGGGACATGTTTGCGACGGCAACCGGAAGCAAACTTACCGAGCAAGCGACCGGTGTGTTCACCGAATCGGTTGGGCTGGGCGGCGACCCGGAACGCGCGGGATTATTGACGAGCCAATTTGCGATGAAGACCGCAATGTTGCGCGAGAAACGGCGCGGCGTGGCGGCGACCTTTTCGTACTTGATCATTGTGATGCACTCGGTAATGGCGGCGTTGATGGTGTTTTTGCTCGGCGTGTTGACCCAGTTTACCGTGCGCATGGAAAATGTGATGCGGGATGCCGGTGGTGTGAGCGCGCTCTCTACGATGGGTCTGGGGGGTATGTTCCAATTCAACGCGGCGCAAATCAATTTCTTGTCGGATATGATTTTGGGGATGACGTTCATGCTCGGTTTTGTCAACGCCTTTGCCGTGGTCGCGAGCGAGGGGTCACACGTCATTAAAACATTTTATTATGCTGGAATTTTACTGGTTGTTTCCGGTGCCTTGATCCTTGTTGGTCCCGCGGCAGTCAAAGCCGTGTTCTAATGATTGGCTAAATTCGCATGTCCAGTCTGCCACCTAGCGTAACCAACCCAACTGATAACGAGTTCACCGTCGTGGAAGACATTCGCTTGCAACGAATGTTGGAAATGTCGCGTGACCTGGATGCGCCTGCCCAAGCCAAGCCCTTGGTTGTGGCGGAAGCAGAAGAAAAACCAAAGCCCAAGTCGCGTTGGCAAAAATTGCTCCAGTTGCCGCGCCGCACCTTGTTGCTTGTCGCCGGCGTGGTTGCGTTGGTTGTCGTGGCATTGTTGGCTGGCTTGGCGATTGGCTCGCTCAATCGTCCTGTTCCGCCGGCGTGGATGGCATCGCCCGCGTACGAAAAAATGTACTTGACGATGGTGGCAGACAAGTATGCCAAAACCGGCGATATGGCTCAACTGCAACGCGATCTCGCCGGCGCGTCGCCCGAACAAGTGGCGCAGGTACTCCAAACGATGCAACGCGAGACGGTGGATACGACGACTCGGCAACGTTTAACTGTACTGTCGGATGCGGTGCGTCCGCCGGTCACGCAAACCTCGTACGTGCCGACCTTGTTCAATCAACCGGCATTCTTGTTCAGTCTGTTCCTTTCCTTGACGCCCATGTTTGTGGCGTTTGGTTTGGTCATTGGTCCGTACCTTCGGGAGCGTTTGCGCACGGTTGAGCACGGCGCATCCAAATCTACGACTGATGCTATGCCTATTCAAGCGGCGGAGACGTCGCTGGATGTGGCGGCGCCGCCAATCGATCCGAATGCGCCCGTTGCCGGTGCCTCGGTGGCAGTCGAACCGACACCCGAAGCCGCCGCGGCCGCGGCGGCCGCCGCCGAAGAAGAACAAAAGAAAAAAGAAGAGGAAGAAGAAGAGGAAGAGCAACAGCAAGATGATAGCGGCGGGCTGGGCGACCTGGCAAGTTTGTTTGAAGAAGAAGACACGTCACTTGCCGCGCTCGAAAACTTTTGCAAGGGTCTGCCTGATGTTAATGTAGATGTGTTGATCTCGAATGGTAAAAGCACGGTGGTCGCACTCAAGGATGCAATTGCGCAACGCGGCTAATTGGATTACAATGCAATTACGATGCAACCCAAAAATCCCATCCCGCCTGCGGCAAACCAGCCGCCTGTTCCACCCGCCGCCGCGCCAATGTTCGGAGACAATTCTGCGCGTCGTCCCACTCGTACTGCCCTCATCCTCTGGTTGGTGGCGGTCGGGATGGGATTTTTCTTTTTGCCGCTCTATCTTTTTTCTTCGACGTTGGCGGATGACGCGACCAGTTTACGCAACGAGTTGAACTCTTTGCGTGCGGTGCTGACAACCGTGCCCACGCCTTTACCCGAAGTGCGCAACCTGCTCACGCCGCTCGCGCAAGCGCAGACCCAACTCAACCAAATCAATGCGATCTATCCCACGCTTGCCGCACCGCGCCCGGACTGGACCCAAGTGATGGCGGCGATTCGTGATTACGATGCAAATTTTTTCGAAATCAATTCGCTCACGCGTGCCGACAATGTGATTGTGCTTAATGGTCAGGCATCGGGCGATGATGTTTTGCTCGCGTATATCAGCTCGCTCGAACAAACTAAATTGTTCACGCGTGTCACGATTCAATCGCAACAAAGTTTGCCGGCGATTCCGGCGACGCCCACACGCACGTCTACCATCATTCCAACGCTCTTTGCTACACCTTT
>CAZPIR010000088.1:0-4642 GCA_964586085.1 uncultured Anaerolineaceae bacterium
TGTGGGGTTGCGCAACGCGATCAAGCTTGACGCGCAAAAACATCCCGTCGTAGATGTGGCACGATGCAATGGATGCGGCGCGTGCGTGACCATTTGTCCGCAATCGAATCTCGAAGGCAGGAGCAAGGAATTTGGAAAAGCAGTTGCACTCGTCGTCGGGTGAGTTTGAATCTGCCGAGTTGGTTACGCCCGGCGAGGCAGAAGAAACGACCGGGACACGAACGCGGTGGAATTATTGGCGCGCGGGCATGACGATTTTCGCATTGCTCGTCATCGCGTTGAGCGCGCATTGGAACCTGGGTCTGGGCACGTTCTCGGTGTTTGGCTGGGGACCGCTTCGCATTGCGTGTCCGCTCGGCGCGGCGCAAGTGATGGCGGCGACCCAGACCTGGATGCCGACGATTGCGATTGCCGCGCTCGCGACGATTTTCTTTACGCTGATCCTGGGTCGCGTATTTTGCGGCTGGTTTTGTCCAGGTCGTTGGCTGTTCAATCACGGACAGCGCACGGCGAAACAAACCTGGGCGGCACACGGTTGGATTCAGGGCGGCATCATCGCGGGCGTGATCGGTTTGTCGTACGTTTTTCACAATCCACTTTTTTGCATCATCTGCCCGGTCGGCTCGATTTGTCGCGGCGCGCTCGCCGTTGGCACCGGCGAAAGTTTACTGCCGAGCATCGGCTGGCTCGTCGCATTGATCAGCGCAGAATGGTTGAGCGGGCGTTCGTGGTGTCGCGACCTGTGTCCGGTTGGCGCGATGTACAGTCGCATCAGCGCGTTGAATCCATTCATCAAACCAAAAGCCAATCTAGAAAAATGTCGCCCGTGCAACGCGTGCGTAAAAAATTGTCCCGAAGGACTCGTGCTCAGTAAATCACCCGATTTGTCCACATGCACAAAATGTTTTGCGTGCCAAACCGCGTGTCCGCGCGAGGCGGTGGAAATCACATCAAACAAATAAGATCCGTTGCAAAAAAAGGCCGAAGGTGAATTACCTTCGGCCTTTGTCTTTCGTCATGCTTGAGCTATCGGAAGCCACACCATAAACGTGCTCCCTTTGCCGACCTGGGATTGCACTTCGATGCGTCCGCCGTGTGCCTCGGCGATCCATTTGCAAATCGCGAGACCCAGCCCCGTGCCGCCCTTTTCACGCGAACGCGCCTTGTCCACACGATAAAAGCGATTAAAAATTTTTGATACATCTTGAGCCGGGATACCCACACCAGTATCCGCAATCGTCACGCACACCCAGTCCGCATCACGTTCGAGCGAAATTTTCACTTCACCGCCGGCAGGCGTGTACTTGATCGCATTATCCACCAAGTTCAACAACAACTGCTTCAAGCGATCCGCATCACCCAACACTTGCGCCTGGTCTTCCGCGCCGAGCGAAACCTTGACGCTCGATTGCGTGACGCGCGCGTGACGATACACATCGAGCACAAGCGTATCGAGTTCGACGACATCGCGGCGCACCTTGACGCCGGCATCCGCTTGCGCGAGCAAAAGCAAATCCTGGACGAGCCGTTGCATCCGCGCCGACTCGGCTTCCATCGCGTCGAGCGCGGCGAGGCGTTCTTCCGGATTTTCCATCGCGCCGCGCCGCAGTAAATCGAGATTGCCGCGAATCGCGGTGAGCGGCGAGCGTAATTCGTGCGACACATCGGCAACAAATCGCTGTTGCACACGAAACAACTCTTCGATGCGCGCAAGCATTTCGTTGAACGTCGCCGCGAGCCGCCCCACTTCATCGCCCGCCGATTTGTGTTCGATGCGCTGGGTCAGGTCGCCTTTGCGCGCAATGTCGCGCGCGGCTTGGGTCATGCGATCCATTGGCGCGAGCGCGGTGTACGCGAGAAGCGCGCCAATCACAAACGCGACGAGCAATGCCGCGCCAATTCCGCCGACCATCAAAAAAGCGAGACGCCGCAAAGTCGCGTACGTGTCCTGCAAAGATTGCGCGACGAGGATAATGCCAATCGTTTGATTGCGCACGGTCAACGGACGCACATAGGTCCGCAATAAAACATTGTCACTGTTGATTTGCACAAAGACCGCATCGCCATCCTTGACCCGCTCAAACACCGTTGGCGCGACGCTGAGATTTTTTTCGCCCAGGTTTTCCGAACGACTGATCGCCGAACCGTCGAGCGCATTGACCTGGACGAACACGCCGGGCGTCGCAAACACATCGGCGCCGGGAATGACAAAGCGCGTCCGCAATAATCGCAAATCGCTTTGCAGTTGCAGTGCCGCATCCGCCGCGTTTTGCACTTCGCCCGCGCGACGTTCGAGTCCGCGATCTACTTCGCCGAGCAAACTGAATGAAAGGATGGCGTACAGCGCACCACTAAACGCAATGAGGATTACCGCGAGGACAAGCACATACCAGAGGGTCAGGCGTAAACGAATAGACATGGATTAGTTCGATAGTGCGCTAATTGAATTTCGTAACAAGCGCACTATTCTTCGCGGAGCGCATAGCCAACCCCGCGCACGGTTTGCAAGAGGCGCGGCTCGTTCTCGGCTTCGAGTTTTGTTCTTAGGTAACGAATGTAGACTTCGAGGATGTTCGACTCGCCGCCGAAATCATAGCCCCACACACGATCATAAATCATTTCGCGCGTGATAACCTGGCGCGGGTGACGCATGAAAAAATGCAACAGGTCGAACTCTTTGGTCGTCAGGTCAACTTTGCGCGTGCCGCGTGTGACCTCGCGTGTGTTGACATTGAGCGTGAGGTCGCCAAAGCGAAACACGGTTTCGTCAGTCACGCGAATGCGGCGAAGCAAGGCGCGCACGCGCGCAAGCAATTCCTCGAATGCGAATGGCTTGACGAGATAATCATCCGCGCCGGTGCTCAATCCTTTCACCCGGTCGGCGACAGAATCTTTGGCGGTCAACATCAAAATCGGCACTGGTCCGCCCGCGCGCAAACGCCGGCAGACTTCCAAGCCATCCAGACCCGGCAACATCCAATCGAGCACGACGAGGTCAGGCGGAGTGTCGCGTGCAGCTTTTAGTCCCGCTTCACCGTCCGAGCAAACCTCCACGCGAAATCCTTCGTACGTCAAACCACGTCGCAGTAGATCGCCAATTTTTTGTTCGTCTTCGATCACCAAAATTCGTTCAGACATTTTATTTCCACACAAATTTCCAGGTCGTGCTGGGCGGCGAAATCGGCTGATTGCCTGGCTCGCGCTTGACCTGAACCGTCCACGTATAATTATCTTCTTTCGCTTTTTGATACAACTCGAAACCGCCGCCTTCGTAAATACGTCTCAACGCAAGAAATTTATCCTGGGTGCGTCCGCCCACTGAACGCGGCGTGCCGCTCACCTTGTCAAGGTAACTGATATTCACTTCATACCAATCGCTCGAGGTGAGCGCACAGCCATCACAATTCCATCGAAACGTGATCGCGGCATTCGCCTGCCCTTCGCCCGCCCAGGTTCCGCCGTTCGGGACAGGACCGACAATCACCGGCGCGGCGAAAATGTACACCGGCGTTGGTGTCGGCGCCGGCAAATTCGTGGGACGCACAATCGGACGCGTCGCACTGATTGGGACAACCGTGGGAACGATGGGGGAGGTTGCCTCACTGGGCTTGGGTGTGATGAATAACAAGGTCGCCGTTGCCGTCGGCGCGGGCGTGCTCGATGGAAAAATTTGTGGCGCGATGGTCGCGGTCGGCACACGCGCAATCGGCGACTCGGGCGTGGGCGCGGACAACATGCTTACGATCAACGTGACGAGCAACAACACAATGGAGGTGGCAATCATCAACAAAGCGCGCACGGTTTGGTCATTTGCCCGTTCCTGATCCAATGAAAACAAGGTCGTGCGCGACAAGCGGCGCGCGTCCACCAACATCTTGACGCCAGCAATCACGCCGAGCACGCACAACAAGAAAATCCAAATGCCATACGTTCGTACAAAAATAACAAACGCCGCCAAGTCAACTACTCCAGACTATTTCCGTCGCTTTTCCGATTTGATTTGGCACGGCAGGCACAAGATCACCAAGGGCATTGCCTCCAGCCGATCCGGCGCGATCGCCTCACCGCATCGTTCGCAGATGCCGTACCGCTTCGCCGCGAGGCGCGCGAGCGCCGCATCAATTTGCGCGAGCCGTTGCTTTTGATCATTCTGCAACCACAATTCATGCGTTTTGATTCGCGTCAACACGGCAATGTCCGCTTCATCGCCCACAATACGAATGGGCATTGAGATATGCCATGCCGCGATTTCCGCGCGTTCCGCTTCGAGTTGCTTGCGTACCAAATCCAAGTCCACAGGCATTCAATTCAACGATTTTAGAAAACGAGCGGAGCGCACTCGTCGCGCACTCGTGCCATGCGACAGCGGCTCCGCTCTTCATCGAGTTCCAGGTTAAATCAAACCGTACCGTTTTGCCGCGGCTTCCAAAATGCCGTTGATGAGCGCGATGTAATTCATTCCATCCGCTTCGGCTTGCATCACGATATCGCTGATGCCTTCTTGCAGACCGGCAAGTGGATTGATTTCAAGAATGTACGGCACGTTCGTTTCTTTGCGAATGCGAAAATCCACGCGCGCAAAATCGAAACATTCGACTGCCGCAAACGCGCCAATCGCGAGCGATTCCATTTTTGCGCGCAT
>CAZPIR010000088.1:4652-10283 GCA_964586085.1 uncultured Anaerolineaceae bacterium
CACTTCGTAAAGTTTGCCCTTGATGACCGCCGTGTACAACCCAGCCTCTTCCGGCGGACAGGGCGTCAAGTCTACTTCAAGTGGCGGGAACACGCGCAGTGATTTTGATTGCCACTTGGCTTGGCGCGGCGTCAATTCATCGTACGCCAGGTTGCCCAACATGCCGAGCGTAAACTCGCGCCCTTCGATGAATTCTTCGACAAGCGCGGGTTGCGCGTACGCCTGGATGATGTACTTGATTTGTTCGCGCAGTTCGCGATTGTTGCGAACAACCGATTGCGCGCGCACACCAATCCCGGAACCTTCGCGACTGGGTTTGACGAACAAGGGGAATTTGAGCCGCTTGTCCATCGGCTCGTCGCCGGTGATGAACGTTTGGAACGCCGGCGTGGGCAAGCCATGATACATCAACACACGTTTGGTCATCGGCTTGTCGAGCGCGAGCGCGAGCGTCATGACACCGGAACCGGTGTACGGCATGCGAATCGCATCGAGCAATGCCGGCACCTGGGCTTCACGCGAACCGTCAAAAAATCCTTCGCATGTGTTGAAGCAAATGTCAACCTTGTAGCGTTCGAGTTTTTCCGGCAAGGTCACATCGCCTTCCATCGCGACGACCTCATGCCCGCCGGCGCGCAGGGCTTTTTCGATGCCGGCTACCGTCCGTTCACTATCGAGTTCGTTCCACTTGTCCCAGGGTTCGTCTGCCACCGCTTGAATGTGTGGCGCATTTTGTTTCAAATTATAAAGCAAGGCAACGGTTAGTTTTTTCATGGTCATCTCATCGTAGGGGCGAGGTTACCTCGTCCCTACCAAGAAGGTCTATTTTGTTTTCCCGTTGCCGTTACCGTTGCCATTGCCATTCGCACGCGGTTTGCGGGGCGTAGCGGAATCAAGCATCGCGACTGGAAAAAGTTCACCCATCGGTTGCACCGCTTTAGCCGGCAGTTGAATCGAATTTTTGCGACGCGCTTTTCTCTCCGCGTCCAATTTCTTGACGCGACGTTGTTTGCGGCGCAATCCTTCCGGCTCGAGCACCACAGCATCACCGGCGAGCAATTTGGCAATGCCTTCTTTGGGCGCGGCGCGACGGCAATAGTCGCAATTGTCCGGCGAGTGATGTTCGTAATGGTCGGGTTCCGAGTAGGTCGCAATCACACCTTCAAAGTTGCGGACAATCACTTTGCGGTCGCTCTGTGAAATCAAATAGTTGGGCATGACCGGCACTTTGCCGCCACCGCCGGGTGCGTCCACACAAAATGTAGGAATCGAGAAACCGGTGGTGTGCCCGCGCAGGGATTCGATGATTGATAGTCCAACACTGACCGGTGTGCGGAAATGTCCAATGCCCTGCGACAAATCGCATTGATAGAGATAGTACGGGCGAATGCGATTCTTGACCATGTCTTGCACGAGCGTCTTCATCGTGTTCGCGCAATCGTTAATGCCCGCCATCAACACAATTTGTGCGCCGAGTGGAATCCCCGCATCAGCGAGTTTCGCGACGGCTTGTTGCACTTCGGGCGACAATTCTTTGGGGTGATTGATATGAATGTTCATCCACAATGGATGATAACGCTTGAGCGTCGCCACCATTTTGTCGGTGATGCGTTGCGGCAGGAAAATCGGCACACGCGTGCCAATCCGCAAAATTTCCACCGACTTGACCGCGCGAAAGCGACCGAGCGTATAGTCCAACAAATCGTCGGAGAGGAACAAGCCATCGCCGCCGGAGATGAGGACATCGCGCACTTCGGGATGCGCTTCGAGATATTGGGCAATCGCTTCGATGCGTGTCTTGTGCGCGGGCATGACGCCGGTGCCTACCATGCGTCGCCGAGTGCAATGACGGCAGTACGCCACACATTGATCGGTAATTTCGACCAACACGCGATCAGGATAACGATGCACCAGACCGGGGACCGGCATATGGGCGTCTTCTCCAAGCGGGTCTTCCAGGTCGGGATCATCGAGCGCAAATTCCGCCATCGTGGGAATCACTTGGCGACGAATCGGGCAGTGCGGATCGTGCGGGTCCATCAACGCCGCGAAATGAGGCGTGATGGCAACGCGCAAATCGGGTTTGAGCCGGACCGCTTGTTCTTCATCGGGCGTTAATCGGACGAGTTGTTGGAGTTGCTCCAAGGTGGTGATGCGATTTTGCATCTGCCAGCGCCAATCGTTCCATTGCTCTTCCGTGACATTCGCCCACAGGGAACTGCGGTTACGAATGCTCTCGACCGCTGAAGGTTCTGCCATTTCGAATAATGCCAGCGGCGAGAGCACACTACTGGGAGGCTTGCCGGGTGGCTCCTTTTCGCTGTATTCAGTTGTTAATTCTTCCATCTTGAATAGGTACCTTCCTCTTGATTTGAAATTGCGCCAGTCTTGGGCGCATGGTGAACTTGCCGAATGAATTTTTCACATCGCTTGGGAACATCGCGGTTCCCTTTTCTTGCGCGGCTACTCGTACGCGTCATTGCGCCAACCTCAACCGCGCGTGATCACACCCCTTTCAACTTCAAACCGTTATTTTTTGCGCGGCGGCAGTCCCTCGAAAATCCGCCCAAGCGCATCTTCATGTTCGAGCGTGGCAACGGCGATTACTTCATCGCCAGCCAACAGTTGCGTTTCGCCGTACGGCACAATTGCCTTGCCATTGCGAATGACGAGTGGAATCACACAATCGTCCGGAATGCCGAGCGAGCGCAACGGCTTGCCAATCACCGGCGAATTTTCCGGCACTTTGGCTTCTAGAAAAGTTGCGCCGGCTTCGCGCAGAGTGAGCAAATGGACAAGCGAGTGCGCCGGGATTTCCCGTTCGATTTGCGCGAGAATCAAATCGGTGACAGACACCGTCGTATCAATACCGAGCACTTTGAAAATCCGCTCGTTCTTGGGGTTGTTGATGCGTGAAATCGTGCGGACCACATTGAATTTTTTCTTTGCCATTTGGCAAATCATCAAGTTATCTTCGTCGTCGCCGGTCACCGCGATGACCATTTCCGCGCGCGCCATGCCGGCTTCTTCCATCACCAGCGAGTCCGAGCCATCACCGCGCATGACAATGCCGCCAAACTCGAGGGTGAGCGCATCAAACTTGCGTTTGTCTTTTTCGATAATCAAAATTTCGTGTTCTTGGTTGAGGAGCGTCTTGGCGAGATAGTAACCGACCTTGCCACCGCCCACGATGATAATGTACATCTGCGCCCCTTAATCCTTTGCGCCATTCTGCGCGACCAGATCGGCAATCTTGTCCGACGCGAGAATCGTCGGCGAGATCGTTTCCATCAAGCCCAAACTGTGATACGTACCTTCGCGCACCGGATCGTTGAACCGCGCAATCACACGCGGCACTTTGAAAATCATTTTGGCGATCTCCGCCGCCATCGCGTTGGTATTGTCGCCTGCTGTCACCGCAATAAACACGTCGGTCGTTTCAATACCAGCGCGACGCAGAATGTCGCTGTCAATGCCGGTGCCCAAAATTTTTTCGCCGGTAAAATCATTACCCAGGCGCGCAAACGCTTCGGTGTTCCGATCAATGATCGTAACCCGTTGTCCCGCGCGATCAAATCGGCGCGCGAGATGTGCGCCCAAGCGTCCGCAACCAATAATTATAATTTTCATCGCATCCTCTCGCAGACTATACCACGAATTTTTTTCAACGTAAAGAGGTTGAAACAAATTTTAAGCACGGAACCACACCCGTACCGTGCTCGCTCAATCTTTATTTTGACGTCGTGCCATTGTCATCTTGCGCGACTTGACGACACAACCACACCGGGCACAAGGCATTCTTGAACACATAGTTCGCCGTCGCGCCAAAATAAAATTCGCCAAGCGACTTGCGGTACGGCACACCCATCACAATCAGGTCCACCCCGCGGTCGGTCGCCTCAGTCACCAACGCCGAACCAGCAATGCGCGCTTGTAGCAACTCGGACTCGACGTGACCATAATGTCCGCGCGCTATCCGCTCCGCCATACCCAACACTTGCTCGCCTCGTTCTTGCGCCGGCAAATTCTCGGCATCCACCGGCAAATTGCGTTGCACCTCGATGACGTGAATCAACAGAACCTTGGCTTTATCTTGTTTCGCGACCTGGCACGCTAACTGAATCGCGGATTGATCTGCCTCATTGCCCGACACTGGCACGAGCACTTTGGATAATTTTGCCATCGCCTTCACCGTTCCTCAAAAATTTCTTGGACAATTAGAGCAAAGTAAAACGGCTCATCCCGTGGTGCTGGTCGGATTCGGATGAGCCGCTGTCGGCTTGATCGGATGTTTCCGTGAAGCAACCTTGCCTAAAAAAGATTGGCGCAATTTTAGCGCGATGCGATTGCTGTGTCAAATTACACGCGCGCTAACACGCCTTTGACGAGCGATGCCAACTTGGGCACCGCGACCTTGCCTGCCGCCAACACTTCGGCGTGGCTGACCTCTTGATGCGCGTGCGCGAGTGAATTGGAAATCAAACTCAAGCCCAGTACCCGCATCCCGCCATGCCGCGCGACGACAACCTCGGACACAGTGGACATGCCAACTGCGTCGGCGCCAAGCATGCGAATAAAGTGCACGTCCGCCGGCGATTCGAACGAAGGACCGGCGAGCATGATATAGACGCCTTCGCGTAACGCAAGACCTAGCTCGGATGCAACCTGATGCGTGAGTTTACGCAACGCCGGGTCGTACGCGTTAGTCATGTCCGGGAAACGCGGACCCAGGGTCGGGTCGTTCGGACCGCGCAGAGGACTCGCGCCGGTCATGCCAACCATGTTGATGTGATCGGTGATCAACATCAAATCGCCGGCGCGAAAATCCACATTGACACCACCCGCCGCATTTGTGACGATCAAGGTCTCGACACCGAGCGCACGCATCGCGCGAATCGGCAGAGTCACACGATCCATCGAATACCCTTCATAGTAATGCGCGCGCCCGCGCATCGCGATGATCGTCTTGCCATTCAACTCGCCAATGACCAACGCGCCGCTGTGTCCTTCGACGGTTGAAACCGGAAAACCCGGCACATCCTGAAACGGAATTACGTCGGCGTTGTGAATTTCGTCTGCCAACGTGTTCAAACCCGAACCTAAAATCAAACCAATCCGCGGGCGATGTTGTGTATGCGCCGCGACGTAATTCGCCGCTTGTTCAATGTCGGCGCGTGTGATGAATTGCTCCACTCGAATATCCTTTGTCCCAAATTTTCGATTTGTGATTACATCTTTGCCAACAGTTCGGCTTTTTTCTGTTGGAATTCTTCCTCGCTCAAAATCCCTTTTTTCCGCAAATCGTCCAACTGCGCGATGAGCAGAGGAATCACCTCACGCGAATTAGGCGACGGCAAATTCGGCGTAGCGGCGGGATGCCCAACCGCTTTTTGATTCAGCATTTCCGTTTTGAAAATAATCGGGCTGGCGATGTTATGCAATTTATTGATACCGCTCTCGCTTGCCGTCAGAATTTCAATATCGCCGTAATCGAAAATGCGCCCCAAAAACGATTGCGCGAATTTCACATCGTTCACTTTGTCGAGCGACGAGTCAATCATGTTTTTATTGAAAATGCCTTCGGTTTGAATGACACGCTGATTCGTCACCATGTATTCTTCGTTTGACCAG
>CAZPIR010000089.1:0-10161 GCA_964586085.1 uncultured Anaerolineaceae bacterium
GGTGAGTCGCGTGTTGATTGTGGATGATGATTCACAACTCGTCGAATTGATTGCGCGGATGTTGCAATCGGCGGGAGACAAGTACCGCCCAGTCAAAGCGTTCGGCGGGATGGATGCGCTGGAGCGATTAAAGAGCGAGCCGGTGGATTTGATCTTGCTTGACCTGTTCATGCCGGAGATGGACGGCGTGGCGTTGCTCAAGGAATTAAAGAACGATCCAGGATTGGCAAACGTGCCGGTGATTGTGATCAGCGCGCAACAACCTGAATCCACGCCGCCGGCGAGTGGTTTGCGAATTGAGCTAGTGCGAGGGGCGGATGCTTCTACGACCGAGACGTTGAATTATTTGCAGGTGTTGTTGGGGGAATTGCCTCTGCGCGGTCTGCCTCCGACAACAGACGCGCCAAGGTAGCCGCAAGTTCGTTGCGGTCCACGGGCTTTTTGAGGTACGCGCGCGCGCCGAGCGCGAACGCCAGTTGAGGTTCTTTGAGGACGGAGCAAATGACGACCGGGATGGGCGCGGTCGCTGGGTCGTGCGCGAGCGCGCGGAGAATTTGCCAGCCATCCATGTTCGGCATCATCACGTCGAGCGTGATCGCATCGGGCTGGGTCGCCGCCAAGCGGAGTGCTTCTTCACCGTTGTAGGCGTGAATCAATTCGTAATGATGTGGCGCAAGATAACGCTCGAACAAGGTATGCAATGCGGCGTTATCATCAACCATCAACACGCGCGGTTGACTTGCGCGTGGTAATGTAATTGTAATGTCGGTCTGCTCTGCCGAATGTTGCGCGGTGAGTGGAATCCCCAGTTGTTGACAGATCATTTGCGCGATGTGCCAATCCTCTGCTTGTTCAAACGACACAATCACCGGGCATTGTAAAACCAAACGCGTTTCTTTGCCTTGCTCGCGTGCGCGGAGAACGAGTGTGCCCGGTGTGTGTGCCAGGACGCGTAGAACTTTGAACAGCGCTTGGCGCATCAACGTTGCGTCCACAAACACTGGCGCGAGGTTGGCGGGCAAATCGGTTCGCGTCGAAATTCCGCGCTCGTCGAATAATGGCTTGCACATCCACAGCGTATCGTCTACGAGTGTTTGCACCGCGCAATTCTGTCGCGAGATTTCCCACTCGCGCAACTCTTGTTCCAACTCTTGTGTTTCGTTCAGCCCTGTTGTCGTTAGGGTGGCGCGTTTTTCCCACAGCCACGCCGCCACGGCATCCAACCCCTTGTGCAGTTCGCGTTGCAGTTGACGCAAGCTAATGCCCAGTTCGCCTTCGACTTCGCCGTGACTCAATCCTTGCACGTAGCGATAGCGGAGCGCGCGATAACAACGCCATTCGGGCGAACCGGGCGGCGAGCCTTCGGGAGGGCGCAATGCCTCGATCGTCTCTTTCAACAGCCCGCGCAATTTTTGCGCGCGCGTCAAACGATTATCCGCCGGTTCGTTGGAAAATTGCAACAAAAGCGGATGCGTTTCGAGATACGCGGTGTCGTAGAGATGTTCGAGCGCGTCTTTGACTTGTTTGCGGAAATCATCTAATTCCATCGTTTTTTTTCGGTCAAGTGGATGGCGCATTTTTGGCGCAGATTTGGCGTGCGAACAACCAGAGATTCTGTATAATCAATGTGGTAAGATTGTAACATTGGCAAGAATGCCTGTCAAAAGGCAGAGGTGTGTATGGGTCAATATGTTGGTTCTCCCTCAATTCAAACGGGTCGGTTGCGACCGGTTGCTCAGGCACAGCCCGCTTTTGCGGAACGCGCGCGACGTTTGGGGCGCGCGATGTGGAAGCATCGTTGGTTGTATTTTATGCTCATCCCTCCGATGATCTATTATATCGTTTTTCGTTACATCCCCATCTACAACGCACAGATTGCGTTCAAAGATTTCTTTGCACTCAAAGGCGTGGAAGGCAGTCCATGGGTGGGGTTTCAACATTTTGAAACTTTTTTCAAATCATTCTACTTTAATGAATTGATTCTCAACACCATCATCTTTAGTATCACGAAATTGGTTTTGGGTTTGCCGATTGCGATCGTTCTCGCGCTCGCCATTCACGAATCTCGTTTCATGTTCTTTCGTTCAATCGTGCAAACGATCACCTATCTGCCGCACTTTTTGTCGTGGGTCATCATGCTCGGTCTCTTGCTCGCGTTGCTTTCGCCGAGCAGTGGGATGATCAACGAAGTTATCAAAGCGATGGGTGGCCAACCGATTTCGTTTCTCACGACACCGGCGTGGTTTCGTCAAGTGGTGATTCTCTCGGACATTTGGAAAGAGACCGGCTGGAGCACGATTCTATATCTCGCCGCGTTGCTTGGCGTCAACCCCGATTTGTACGAAGCCGCCGAAGT
Source organism: uncultured Anaerolineaceae bacterium (assembly GCA_964586085.1). Lineage (GTDB taxonomy): Bacteria > Chloroflexota > Anaerolineae > UBA4142 > UBA4142 > JACRBM01. The sequence goes on from CAZPIR010000089.1 coordinate 2,357, forward strand.
GGACGGGGCATCGCGTTGGCGGCGCATTTGGCACATTTCTTTGCCGAGCATTATCACGGTGGTCGTCCTGGTTACGCTCTTGCGCTTGGGCAATATTCTTGATGGCGGTTTTAGCCAGATCTGGGTTTTGTACTCGGTGCCGGTGTACAGCGTGGGCGACATTATTGATACGTGGGTCTATCGCAGTGGCGTGCTCGATTTCCAATTCAGTCTCGCCACTGCTGTCGGTCTGTTCAAAGGTGTGATTGGGTTGGTGCTGATTTTGGTTGCGAACAAGGTCGCCCAACGCGTCGCGAACCAGAGTTTGTTCTAGGAAGGATGTCGCTATGTTTCGATCAGGTCGCGAGGATTGGGGCTTTCAATTATTGATCAACGGATTCTTGTTGATCGTGCTCATCCTGATTTTGATTCCATTGTGGCGCGTGATCATGACATCGTTGACGCCGCTTGAGGTGTACATGCGCGGCGGCACGCCGATGTTTCAAATGCCCTGGGAATGGTCGTTTGCCGCGTACGGGCAAATGCTCACGCATCCCACTTTTCCGCGCGCAACGCTCAACAGCATTATCATCACGCTTTGCGGAACGTCGCTTAGTCTTGTGCTCACCGTACCGCTCGCGTACGCACTTTCGTCGCGCACATTGCCCGGTCGCAAAATTATCATCGCGCTCATCCTGTTCACGTTCTTGTTCCACGTCGGCTTGATTCCATCCTACTTGCTCGTTGCGAAAACGTTGGGCTGGACGAATAACATTCTTGCCGTCATTGTGCCGCCCGCCGTTGGCGTGACGAACGTGCTCGTGATGATGCGTTTCTTTGAAGGCATCCCAGAAGAAATCAAAGAGTCGGCGCGCATTGACGGCGCGAATGATTTGCAAGTGCTTTGGCAAATCGTCCTGCCCTTGTCGAAACCAATTTTGTTGACGATTGGTTTGTTTTACGCCGTGCATTACTGGAACGAATTTTTCACGCCGATTCTGTATCTCAACGATCAAAACTTGCAACCTCTGCCGGTTTTGCTTCGCAATATTCTCATCGGGCAGAACTTTAGCGAGTACGTGGATTACGATGTCTCGCGTGCCGCGTCGATTGAATCGCTCAAGTCGGCGGCAGTTTTGCTGACCATGTTACCGATGGTGCTTGTCTATCCTTGGATTCAACGCTACTTTACCAAAGGTACTTTGCTGGGTGGCGTCAAGGAATAATTTCGGATTTTCGATCTCGGATTTGAACAAAGGAGGTCGCACGAGCCAAGTGATTCAAAAAACAAACCCAGAATTTTCAAATGCCGAATAACTCGAGGAGGAGAAAATGAAACAACTGAATGTCTTGATCAAACTCGCGGTGCTGGTCATCGCGTTGACGCTGATTGCGGTTGCGTGCGCGCCTGCGCCAACGGCGACACCTGCGCCCACCCAGGCGCCGGCGGTCGCGCCGACCAAAGCGGCGATGCCTGAACCAACCAAAGCCACCGCCGCCGAACCAACCAAAGCGGCTGTTGCGCCAACTCAACCCCCAGCTCCAACGGCTGTGCCAGCCAAGCCAACCGAAGTTGCCAAGCCGGTTGACATTGAATTGTGGGCGCAAGCCACTTCGACCCAGGCGCCGGCTCCGCCGGATGATTGGGCTGGATACAAGATCATCCGCGAAAAACTCAACATCAATTTAAAGTACGTCATCATCCCGACCGGCGGGGATGGCGAAACAAAAATCAATGCCGCCGCCGCCGCGAATGCCTTGCCCGATTTCTTTCAAGCCGTCAGCACGACGAACGCGCGCAACAAATTGATTGACCTGAACAAGCAAGGTTTGATTGCGCCCGTAGACGATTTGATGAAACTGATGCCGAATCGTGTCAAGACGCATTACAACGATCCCAGCTCGCTGTCATTGGCGAAACTCGATGGCAAGCAGATGGGTTTTGTCGAAGCGCCGAACCTGCCCAAGCGTGAAGGTCTCGTCATCCGTAAAGATTGGCTCGACAAACTCGGACTCAAACAGCCCACGACGATTGATGAACTGTTCGTCGTCGCCAAAGCGTTCACCGAAAAAGACCCGGATGGCAACGGCAAGAACGACACCTACGGTCTTGGCGGATTCTTTGATGGCACGTGGGGACAAGGTAATCGCTTTGCGTTCTTCTTTGGCGCGTATGGCGTGCCCGATTTATGGGACTGGGACAACACCGCCAATTTCGGTTTGGCTGTTCGCAATCCGAATTTCTACAAAGCGCTCGCCGAGTTCCGCAAATGGAACGAAGCGAAAGTGATTGACCCGGACTGGGCGACGATCAACCGCGACGAATTTCGCATTCGCTGGCCCCAGGGTCGCTATGGAATCATGTGGGAAGATTTCTGCGCGCTCGCCTGTGTCGCCAACTATCCCAAGTTCGACAACAATTTCCCGGCGGGCGAATGGGTCGCGCTCCCGGCGATGAAAAGTTCTGCCGGTAAATCGTACTTGAACAACTATGGCTCGGTCGGTAGTTTCTTTGCCGTGTCAAAAAAAGCGGCGGATGCCGGCAAGGGTCCCGCCATCGCCAAACTGCTCGAATGGATGGCGTCGCCCGAAGGTTATTACCTGCTCGGCTTTGGCGTCGAAGGCACCAACTATAAACTCGACAAGAACGGCGCGGTGACGACGGATGGTCTCGCCGATCCGACCAAAGCGTGGAATCACGAATCCATGGCGCGCTTTACGCAGATGCGCAACCAACTCATCTACGACAACAATCCCAACGAAGTGCTCGCGCGCTATCCGGATTTCGTGACTGACAAGAGCAAGAAACCCATGTCGCCCATGGCGTTCTACAAATTCTTTGCGACGCAACCCTGGCAAGATTCGACCGCGGGCAACCTGATTGTCAATCCATCGAACCGCGCCGACTTGCAGAGATTCTACAATGAAAATTTCCAGGCGTTCGCGCTCGGCACCAAGCCGTTGACCGAACAGACCTGGGCGGATTTCCTCAAGGCGTTGGACGCGAATGTGAACGCCGCCAAATGGGAAACCGACACGCGCAAGATTTTGCAAGATGCCGGCGTTTTGAAAAAATAAGTTTGTGCGCGGAAACGAGCTAGCCAGAGGTTTCTAGCACAACCATCGTAAATCAAGCGTCGAGCGTTGGAACTCTTCTAACGCTCGGCGCTCGAATTTACCATCTGCTCGATGAGGTCTCTGTGAAAATTTTGGTGGTCGAACATATTCATCGCGCCGGCGAAGCGTTGATGGCGCAACACGCGCAATTGGTTTTCCCGCAACCGCAAAACCTGGACGGCATTCTCGCTTCGATTGGCGATTGCGATGCGCTCGTTGTTCGCAATACCAAAATCACCCGAGAGATCATGCTCGCCGCGCCCAGGTTGCGTGTGATTGGTCGGCATGGCGTGGGCTATGACACGATTGACATTGACGCGGCAACCGATTTAAATATCCCGGTCGTCTACACACCTGCCGCCAACACCGAAAGTGTCGCCGAGATTGCGGTCGGTTTTATCATCGCGTTGGGGCGTAACATTGTGCGTGCGCACGCGGCGATGCAATCGGAATCCTTGCTGAGCGAGACGGTGACTCTGCCCGTGATGGCGCAGAGGAGTGGTTTGGTCAATTTCGATCTGTGGGGTAAAACGCTCGGCGTGATTGGCGTGGGCAGAATCGGCTCGACGGTTTCCAAAAAGATGATCGCGGCATTCAATTTCAAGGTGCTCGGGTACGATCCGTACGTGGACGCGGCGACGCTCGCCGGTTATGGCGTGCAAAAAATCGAACACCTAGAAGACATGTTGCCGTTGTCCGATTTCGTAACCCTGCATTGTCCCGGTGGTGCGGAAACGCGACACATGCTGAACGCGCGAACGCTCGCGTGCATGAAACCGAGTGCCTATCTCATCAACACGGCGCGCGGCACAGTGATTGACGGCGCGGCGTTAATAGATGCTTTGCAGAAAAAACAAATTGCCGGCGCGGCGATTGACGTGTACGACCCGGAACCGCCGCATCCCGGTAATCCCTTGTTGCACATGGACAATGTGATTGTCACGCCGCATTTTTGTTCGATGACCGAGGAAAGTTTGTTCAACATGGGCACAATGGTTGCGCAAGGTGTGCTCGATGTGCTGACAGACAAGCATCCGCCGTATCTCGTCCATCCACAAACTTGGTCAACCCGTCGGCAATTTCAACCTGGAGTGTAATGGATGACACACACACACCTCAAGCGCTGGTCCGCGCGAATGGCAGACTCGACGATGGCGCGTTTTGCAACATTGTCCGAGGAATGGAATTATCAGTGGGGTCTCGTGCTCAAGGGATTCGAGCACGTGTGGCGCGTGACCGGCGATGACAATTATTTTGCATACATGCAATCGAACATTGATCGCTTTGTGCAACCGGATGGCACGATTCGCGGTTACCGTATTGCAGAGTACAACGTAGACCGACTCAACACGGGCAAGGTGTTGTTTGCACTCTATGCCAGAACCGGCGAAGCGAAATACAAACGCGCGCTCGACCTCTTGCGTTTGCAACTCGATACGCATCCGCGCACGCCGAGTGGCGGGTTGTGGCACAAGCAAATCTATCCCAACCAAATGTGGCTTGATGGCATTTATATGGCGGACGCGTTTTCCGCTCAGTACGCTTCGGTGTTCAAGCAGGATGCCAACGCGTTCGATGACATTGCGCACCAAATCGTTCTCATCGAACAACACACGCGCGATGAAAAAACCGGTTTGCTCTATCATGCCTGGGACGAAAGTAAACAACAGAAATGGGCAGACCCGGTGACCGGTTGCTCGCCCCATTTCTGGGGACGCGCCATTGGTTGGTACGTGATGGCGATTGCAGATGTGCTGGATTATTTGCCGCACGAGCATCCGCAACGCGCCACGCTCATCGCAATTTTGAAGCGTACGCTCGATGCGATTCTGCGCGTCCAGGATACAAAAACCGGCGTGTGGTATCAGGTGCTCGATCAAGGTGCGCGCACCGGCAATTATCTCGAATCGTCCGGGTCGTGCATGTTTGTTTACGCGCTCGCCAAAGGTGCGCGCAAAAATTATCTGCCCGCCGAGTACGCGCAATTCGCGCGCCGTGCGTTCGATGGCATCCTCGCGCAATTTGTGACGACCAATACAAATGGCACAATCAATTTGCATTTCACCTGCCAAAGTGCGGGGCTGGGCGGCAATCCGTACCGCGATGCGTCGTACGAGTACTATGTGAGTGAACCAATCATCACGAACAATCATCACGGCGTGGGCGCGTTCATTCTCGCCGCCGCCGAGATTGAAGCGTCAAGCTGAGGACACGCGCGCAATGTTTTCGTCGTTGATTGCCGGCATCCTGTTGGGTTTATCTGCCGGGTTTTCGCCGGGACCGCTGATCACATTCGTCATTACCCAAACCTTGCAACACGGCATCAAGGAAGGTTTACGTGTGGCGCTCGCGCCGCTCATCACCGACTTGCCCATCATTCTCGTTTCAGTGTTTGTGCTCGCGCAACTCGCCAATGTCAATGCGATCCTGGGTGGCGTGTCCTTGCTCGGGGCGTGCTTTGTCGGTTACCTCGCGTACGAGAGTTTTCGGACGAATCATCTCGATGTGCAAGCATCGAACACAACCGCGCAATCGTTACGCAAAGGCGTGCTCGTCAACTTGCTCAGTCCGCATCCGTACTTGTTTTGGTTTATGGTTGGCGCGCCAATGATCGTCAAGGCGTGGCAGGAAAATGCGCTCGCGGCGCTAGCGTTTGTCGTGGGCTTTTACGTTTGCCTCGTCGGTTCGAAATTGCTGGTCGCCGTGCTCGTTGGCAAATCGCGTCAATTTTTTGTGGGCAGGTCGTACGCGTATTTGATGCGCGTGCTCGGTGTGTTGTTGCTGGTGTTTGCCCTGTTGCTTGCGCGTGACGGACTAGACTTGCTGGGTCTGTTCAAATAATCCAACTTGTTCACGAAGGAGTGAAAAAATGAAACACGTTCTTTTTCGTTTTTCTGTGGGCTTGGTGCTGATGGGCTTGGCGTTGTTTGTGTTGGGCTGTTCTGCGCCGCAACCGACCGCGACGCCCGTCCTGCCGACCGCCGCCATTCCGCCGACGCAGGCGCCGACGGCGATGCCCAAGCCGACGGATGTGCCGAAACCAACTGAAGCGCCCAAACCAACTGTCGCGCCAACGATTGTGCCGACCGCCGTGCCAACGGTGGCGAAACGCGACCTGGGCAAAGAAACGCTCGCGGCGAATGATGGCTGGGCGGCGCAAGGTACCGGGACGACGGGTGGTTCTGCCGCCAAACCTGAAAATGTGTACACGGTACGCAATCGCAAAGAATTGATCGCCGCGCTCAACGATGCCAAGTACCCCGCGCCTTCGATCACGCCGTCGAACACGCCGAAAATTATTTATGTGGATGGCGTGATTGACATGAACGTGGACGACAACAACAAAGCGTTGACCTGTGCCGATTATCAACGCGATGGCTTTACGCAAAAAGATTACAATGCGGCATTCGACCCGGCGGTGTGGGGCAAAAAGGTTGTGAGCGGCACGCTCGAAACGGCGCGTGTCAGTTCGCAAAAAGTGCAGGATGAGCGTGTGCGCATTCGCGTCGGCTCGAACACGACGATTGTCGGTCTCAATGCCAAGGCGACCTTGCGCGGCGCGTGGTTCGATGTGCGGGGTACGGCGACCGCTCCGCTCACCAACATCATCATTCGCAACCTCACATTCCAGGACACGTTCGATTGTTTTCCGCAATGGGATCCAACCGATGGCGCGGACGGCAACTGGAATTCGCAATACGATATGATTTCACTGCGTTACGCCGATCACGTGTGGGTGGATCACAACACGTTTGAAGATCGCGACACGAAAGACAGTACTGCGCCGACGTACTTTGGTCGCCATTTTGAAATGCACGACGGCACGCTCGACATCACGAATGCCGCTGACCTTGTGACCGTTTCGTGGAATCGTTTCCAGAATCACGACAAGACGATGCTGATTGGTTCGTCGGATAGCGGCGCGACTGCGACCGGCGACAAGGGCAAACTGCGCGTCACGTTGCATCACAACTTGTTCGACAATGTGGGGCAACGCTCGCCGCGCGTGCGTTTTGGTCAGGTTCATGTCTACAACAACTATTTCAAAATTGTGAACACACCCAATTACGGGTACACGTTTGGCGTCGGCGTCGAATCGCAAATTTATGCCGAGAACAATTATTTCAAAACCGACGACAAGGTTGCGCTCGACAAAATCATCGGCAACTATAAAGGCACAATGCTTTATGTTGCCGGCACGCGCGTGAACGACAAGGACGTTGACCTGGTTTCCGCGCACAACGCAACCGCCGCGACCAAACTTGCCGACAAGGTCGAGTGGAAGCCCACGCTCGTGACCCAGGTGGGTTCTGTCGCAAGCGTGAGTTCAACCGTCGAAAGCGACGCAGGTCCGCTCAACTGGTAATTTCAAGACGCCCGGTTTCTCCAAAGGGAGAAACCGGGCATTTGTATTTGAGGAATGTATGACCCAATCTATTTTTTTTAATGTGCGAAATTACGGGGCGGGTGGCAATTGCGCGACACTTGACACGCGTGCAATTCAGAGTGCGATTGAGGCGGCGGCGAAATTTGGCGGCGGCACCATTTTTGTTCCGGCAGGCAAGTACGTCACGGGTTCGATTTTTCTGCGCGACAATCTCACGCTTCATCTTGACGCGGGCGCGACCTTGCTCGGTAGTGAAAACCCGGCGGACTATCCACTGGTGACAATGCGCTGGGAAGGTGTGACCAAGCCCACGCACGCGCCG
>CAZPIR010000090.1:0-500 GCA_964586085.1 uncultured Anaerolineaceae bacterium
TCGTTGCCGTGCCAACGCCAATAATCCCAACGCACCACGTCCCAACTGTGCGGACGAAATTGGTTGCGCCGAAACACCGCGCGCAAAAATTCGCGGATCGTCCAGTAATCGTCGTTCGTGTACAAACGCATCGTGAGAGACATTTTGGTTTCCTCGCGCACGCGCCGAATTAGCGCAATTCTTTTTCCCGGCTCACCGCGCGCAAAGCCGTCTCGGCATCGAGGTGTTTTTCGCGCGCATACGCGGCGAGCGCAAACAAAATTTCACCGAGTGCGCGCTCGCGATTTTTGACGCGCGGCAACTTTTTGATTTGCCTCGCCACATCTTCCAGGTTCGCTTGCGCTTGAATTTGCTTGGCAACCTTTTGCGCGCGCGGCAACGCCGGCAATGTGCGCGGGATACTACTCTTTTGCTTGGGCTTGCCCTGCTTTTCACCCTGCTTGATCTTGTCCCAGTTTGCCACAATTGGCACAGGTGAGCTGGTGTTAAATGCAAAATAA
>CAZPIR010000090.1:510-10143 GCA_964586085.1 uncultured Anaerolineaceae bacterium
ATTTCGTCCGTGCCATTCACCTGCACATCGCCGAACACGTGCGGATGGCGGCACACGAGCTTCGCGGAAATGTCCGCCGCGACATCGCTCAACAAAAATTCGCCGGACTCGGAGGCGATTTGCGTTTGCAACATGATGTGCAAAAGCAAATCGCCCAACTCTTCGCGCAAATGTTCAACGTCATTCTCGTCGAGCGTTTCGAGCACCTCGTAACATTCTTCGAGAAAATCTTTGCGGAGCGATTGATGCGTTTGCTCGCGATCACAGGGACAGCCGTTCGGCGCGCGTAAATGCGCGACCACTTGAGCGAGCGCATTCACGCTACTGGGACGCGCGAGCGGCGGCACATAGACCGTCGTCAGCAACGCAAAATCGTCCGCGTGATCGAGTTCGGCCAGCGGCATGGTCGTGACCGTTTGCTTGACCGTGCCCGCCGCATCCAGGCGCGTGACGACATGCTCCGGCGGATACAACACGAGCAAGGTCAACTTGCAATCGCTGGCAACGGCGCGATTATAGACCTGACCGATGAGCGCGGGTTGATCTGGGTCGAGGCGCGGAAAATGTTGTTGTGCCAGGTCGGTTGCGTCGGCGATTTGCAAACCGCGCGCCAACGGGTCGAGCGCGAGCGCGGCGCACGCGGCATCCACGAAACTGGTGCCGGCAATGATGCGCGTCGGCACACCCCGCTCGCGCGCCATCGCCAAAATGATCTGCACACTCGTCTCGCCAAACAAGGGATGTCCGGGTACCGCGTAAATCACATCGCCCTTTTCGCCGCGCGCGATAATGGCGTTCGCAATCGCCGTATAGATCGCGTCAAAGTCGGTGTACTTGGCGTAAAACGAATCGAACGAATGCACACGTATCGTCTTGGGTAGCGTCTTGACGGTCGGATGTTCGCGCGTGCGAAGAAAAATTTCGCGTGCCTGGTTCAACGCCTCGTGCGCTTCGAGTGTCAATGCTTGGGGGTCGCCGTGTCCCAATCCCAGAATGGTAATGCTCATCTCTGCTCCTCAATTCCAGATTGGTTCAATTATAGCAGAAAAACGCCGCCCGGTTGAAATTGCCGATTGACAGCCGTACCGAATCGCATATAATCATAACCGGTCTAGACCGGTCATAACCAGTCTGATTGGAGACACAATGGTGCGTCTCAAACGCAACCACCCCCAACCCCTCTACGCTCAACTCAAAGAGTCACTCCGCGCCGATATTATCGCCGGGCGCTTGCACGCGCACGAACAGTTGCCCTCCGAGCGCGAACTGTGCACGCGCTTTCGCGTCAGCCGCATGACCGTGCGCCAAGCATTACTTGACCTGACGCGCGAAGGGCTGATTTACAGCCGCGCCGGCAAAGGCACGTTCGCGAGTGAACCCAAGATTGATCAACAACTCAAGGCCTTGTCCGGTTTCAGTCAGGACATGCAAACACGCGGAAACAAACCCTCGTCGCGCGTGCTCGAAGCCAAAATCGAACCAGCCAAAGAGCAACTTGCCCACGTGCTCGGCATTGCGCCGGGCGCCGAAGTTGTTTTGCTCACACGCGTCCGCCTTTCCGATGATCTCCCGCTTGCGCTCGAAACCGTGCACATTCCCCATGCGCTCGTGCCAAATTTATTGCGTCACGATTTCGCGCGCGAATCACTCTATGCCGTGCTCGAAAGTGAGTATGGGTATCGCCTCACCCGCGCAGAGCAAACCATCGAAGCCGCGCTCGCGCGTTCGCGCCAAGCCGCACTCTTGCGCCTCTCTTCCCCCGCGCCCGTCCTCGTGATGGAGCGGCTCACCTACACCGACCAAGGTGTCTTGATCGAACACGTCCATTCAATTTATCGCGGCGACCGATATAAATTTCATTCAACGCTCGCGCCGCAACAAGGATAAAAATATGCTTGTCATTGGAATGATCTCCGGCACTTCTGCCGATGGCATTGATGCCGTGCTTGTCGAAATTACCGGCGCGCCGCCCGCGCTCAAATGGAAATTACTGCACCATCATCACGCGAATTTTCCGGTCGCGATGCGCGAGGAAATCCTCGCGTGCTTTCACCCGGAACACGGCACGGTAGATCGTTTGTGCGCGCTCAACTTTCACCTCGGCGAAACATTCGCGCGCGCCGCGCTCGACGTGATTCAACTTGCCGGTCTCGACCCGACCCAGGTTGATTTGATCGGCTCGCACGGTCAAACGCTGTGGCACATTCCGAGCGGACCCGATGCCTCCACTCTGCAACTCGGCGAAGGCGCGGTCATCGCCGAACGCACCGGCATTACGACCGTCAATAATTTTCGCACGCGCGATATGGCGGCGGGCGGACAAGGCGCGCCGCTCGTGCCCTACCTGGATTTGTTGTTGTTCGCGCATCCGACCTTGACGCGCGCGGCACAAAACATCGGCGGGATTGGCAACGTCACGTACCTGCCACCGACAAACGAAAGGGAGAAAGGGAGAAAGGGAGAGGGGGAGAATGTCACCCATTCGCCTTTTGCTTTCGACACCGGACCTGGCAACATGTTGATGGATTACGCGGCGCAACGCACGACCCACGGCGCGTGGATGTATGATCGCGATGGCGCACTCGCGGCACAAGGTCGCGTGAACGACGAACTGCTTGCCGAACTGATGCGCGAGCCGTACCTCGCCGAGAAACCGCCCAAGACAACCGGGCGCGAATTGTTCGGCGCGCAGTTTGGCGCGCCGGTCTGGGATCGCGCAAAAAAAATCGGCATGTCCGATCACGATATTGTCGCCACGTTCACCGCATTCACCGCGCATTCCATCGCGCAAGCGTACCGCGATTTTCTTCCGACGCGCGTAGATGAAGTGATTGTCTCCGGCGGCGGCGCACTCAACCTGACCTTGATGCAAATGTTGCGCGATTTGCTCGCGCCCGCGCGCGTGATTGCGATTGACGAGACTGGCGTCAAGAGTGAAGCGAAAGAGGCGCTCGCGTTTGCGATTCTCGCGTACGAGACCTGGGCGCATCGTCCGGGCAATTTGCCGGCGGCGACCGGCGCGTCGCACCCGGTTATGCTTGGCAGTATCACGCCGGGACGCATTACGCACACCTCGTCCGAATCGCACACGCTCACCGAGTCGCACAATCCGCGCACGCAAAACATTGACACGCTCACCACACTCGACGTGATTCGTCTGATGAACGAGGAAGAGGAACGTGTCGCACACGCGGTTGCCAGTGAAACGAAATCCATCGCGCAAGCCGTAGACGCGATTGCGGAACGGATGCAACGCGGCGGGCGCCTGATTTACATTGGCGCAGGCACATCAGGACGATTGGGCGTGCTCGATGCGGCAGAATGTCCGCCCACGTTCAGCACATCACCCGACCAAGTGATTGGTCTCATCGCCGGCGGCGCGCGCGCGATCACGCAAGCCGTCGAAGGTGCGGAGGACGACGCGGACGCCGGCGCGCGCGACATTGCGGCGTTGAATGTTTCCGAACGCGATAGCGTTGTCGGCATTGCGGCGAGCGGACGCACGCCGTACGTCATCGGCGGAATGCGCGAAGCGAAAAAGCGTGGCGCGTTCGTCGCGAGCGTCGCGTGCAATCGTCCCACGCCAATTGAAGAATTGGCGGACGTGGCAATTGCAGTCCTGGTCGGTCCCGAAGTTGTCGCCGGTTCGACGCGGCTCAAATCCGGCACCGCGCAAAAAATGGTACTGAACATGTTGAGCACCGGCACGATGATTCGGCTCGGCAAGACGTTTGGCAACTTGATGGTGGACGTGCAAGCGACGAATGTGAAACTACACGAACGCGCGCGACGCATCGTCGCCGCCGCGTGTACCATTTCGCGCGACGAGGCGGACGCCCTGCTCACACAGTGCAACGGCGAGGTGAAAACGGCGATTGTCGTTTCGCTCGCGCGCGTATCGCCGGAAATCGCACGCGAAAAATTACGCGCCGCGAATGGCTCGGTGCGCGGGGCATTGTGAAATTTTGAAAATGGCATCTTTGACCATCCCAGAAGCAAAATACAAAAACAGTTTTCTGCAATATGTAAGAGAATTGCCGTTTGGAGAAATCACTCGGTATCGTGAACTAATGCTGTTTGATCCCTCCGAATTCGAAGCGTTTCTTGAAAGCGCACGGCAATGTAACGATAATTCCAATCGGCCGGCAGGCGCGGTTCCTCAGGAATATCGTTGGTTGGTAGAAGACGATGAAGTAGTTGGGCAAGTTTATTTTCTGCACTGGGCAAACCAGGAGAATCCCGAAGATGATGGGCAAATTGATTATCTCATCCGACCCTCCCAACGGCAAAAAGGTTATGGCACACAGATTCTTCGCTTGACGCTTGAAAGGTTGAAACAAGTCGGCACGACACGCGTGCTGATTTCGTGTGATTCCCAAAATATCGCCTCGCAAAAAATAATTCTTGCGAATGGCGGCGTGTTTGAAAGTGAAATTCCGGATATATTCGACAGCAAGAAACGTTGGCGTTATTGGATTTCGTTAGCTGAATAACGAACTCACGCATCACGAGGTCATAATGACAATTCAAACCGGTCTCGAAATTCTGCTCAACGAAAAACTCGCTCTGCTCAAAAATCAACGCGTCGGTCTCATCTCGAATCCGACCGGCGTCACGCGCCATTTGCGCTCGAACGTGGACGCTCTGCGCGCGGCAGACGTGAATATCACCGCGCTGTTCGGACCTGAGCACGGGTTCAGTGCGAGCGCGGCGGATGGCGCGGCAGTCGAATCGGGGCGCGATGCGCGGACGGGATTGCCAGTCCATTCGCTCTATGGTAAGATTCGCAAACCAACGCGCGAGATGCTCGCCGATGTGGATGTTTTGCTTTTCGATCTGCAAGATGTTGGAATGCGCTTTTACACGTACACCGCGACGCTCGGTCTTGCGCTTGAGGCGTGCGTGGAACAGGGCAAGCCGCTCATCGTCCTGGATCGTCCCAACCCAGTCACAGGCGACATTATCGAGGGCGCGATCCTCGACCCAGGATTGCAATCGTTCATCGGGCACGGTCCTTTGCCGATTCGCTTTGGCATGACGCTCGGCGAGCTGGGACGATTCTACAATTCCGAGTTGAACATTCACGCCGATTTGCGCGTGATCGAAATGCGCGGCTGGCATCGCGACATGTGGTTCGACGAAACCGATTTGATGTGGGTCACACCCTCACCGGGCATTCCGAATTTTTCGACGACGATTCCGTACCCCGGCACCTGTTTCGTCGAAGGCACGAACATGTCCGAGGGACGCGGCACGGGGTTGCCGTTTGAAGTGATCGGCGCGCCGTTCCTCGATGGGTACGCGCTCGCCGATGCGCTCAATGCGCTCAAACTCGATGGCGTGATTTTTCGCCCGATTGCGTTCACACCTTGCTCTAGCAAACACGCGAACGTCGAATGTTACGGTGTGCAGTTGCACATCACCGACCGCAACGCGTTCCGCGCAATTCCAACCGGGTTGCACATCATCGCCGCATGCCGCGCGCTCGCACCAAACGATTTTGAATTTTTGAAAACAAGTTGGGAAGGTCGTCCGCCGCATTTCGATTTGCTCACCGGCGATGTGCAGACACGCGAAGGTCTCATCGCCAATCAATCCATCGCAACGATCATGCGCGCTTGGGATGATGGTCTCGCAAAATTTGAAGAGAAGCGCAAGAAATATTTGCTCTATTAAAGTATGAAGTGTGAGGTATGAAGTATGAACGAATTCATCCTTCATACTTTTTCAGGGAGGTGATAGCCGCACACGAAAAAATTCTGTCCGCAAAAAAAATCGTTTGACCAAACATTCCAGGAGGAGAAAGTGAAACGACTGTTTACCCTGTTCGCGTTGATCGCCGTGCTCGGCTTGCTTGCCGCGTGCTCCGCGCCAACGCCCGAACCCACCAAAGCACCGCCGACTGCCGCGCCCGCGCCAACCAAAGCGCCTGAGCCGACCAAGGCACCGGCGGCACCGACAAGTGCGCCCGCCGCCACGACTGCGCCTGCGGCGACCAAAGCACCCGAAGCAACCAAAGCGCCCGAGCCGACCAAAGCCGCCGCCGCGACAGTCGCGCCCGTCGCACCTGCCCGCACTGCCAAAGGTGGCTTGCGCAAGAGCACGAGCGGATACAAAGGCACGTTGAATTTGTGGGTGCTGGGTTACACCCCCGGCAACGCGTTTGCGAATCCGTTCGACAACGCGGTTGCGCAATTTATGATGGACAATCCCGATATCAAGGTCGAGATCACCGGCTATCCGCCGAACGACGAAGGTTTTGCGAAACTGACCGCCGCATTGCAAAGTGGTCAAGGCATTGATTTGCTCCGCATGTCTTCGGATCGTTTGCCGCAGTACGTCTCTGAAGATTTGGTCGAGCCGATTGACGCGTACCTCACCGCCGCCGACAAAGCCGACATTTTGCCGAACGTGCTCGATGTGACACGCTTGAAAGATGGCAAGGCGTACTCTTGGCCCCTCTGGGTTGTGCCGATGGGCATCTATGTGAACAAGGACGTCCTCGCCGAAGCGAAAGTGGATCTGCCGCCGCAGAATTGGACCTGGGATCAGTTCGTGGACGTTGCCAAAAAGACGACGTTCAAACGCGCGAACGGCGAGCAAGTGTATGGCTTTTCCGGCTACATTGATCCCGGCGTCGTCAATACCTGGGGCATGTGGATGAATGAAGACCCCAGCGTTCGCCCGGTGACCAAAGATGGCAAGTTCGGTTTCAACAACGCCGCGACCGCTAAAGGTTTGCAACGTTTCGCCGATCTCGCGCTCGTGAACAAAGTGACGCCGCCGGACTTTGGCACCCAAAAAGATTCCGATGTCAAAGGCGGTTTCCAGAACAAACAGTACGCCATGATCGTGGATGCGACCGGGTTTGCGCCCGCGCTCGTCGCCGCCAAAGTGAACTTTGAAATCTATCCGCATCCAACCGTCAACGGTAACAAGTTGACCGTCGGCGCGGTGGGTTTGATCGGCGTGGCGAAGACGAAAGACAATGTCAAGCGCCAAGCCGCGATGGACCTGGGTCGCTACCTGACCAGCTCCGAAGTGCAAGACGATGTGCCACCGGGATCGAACGTGCCGACCGGTTTCTATCTCGCCCCCGGCGCGCGCAAGTCCGTCAAGATCAATGCCCCGCTGGACAAATTCGTCCCGATGTTGCCGGATATGTGGATCACGCCGCTCATCGTCAACTGGGCACCGTTCACTCGCTTGGTTCATCCCGAGTACCAGAACATCATCTTCGGCAAAGCCAAGCCCGCAGATTCGATGTTAAAGATCGCTCCCGAAGCAGACAAGTTGATTTCGGGCAAATAACAATAACCCTACCCTGCCCTCCCCTTGCACAAGGGGAGGGTTTGGGCGGGGGCAAAGGACTGCCATGACAGCAATCCCAAAGGGACGTTTCTCAGTCCGTAATTTTTTTCGCCGGTACGGTTGGGGTTATCTTTTTATTCTGCCGAGCATGACGACCTTCACGATCTTTGTGCTTGTTCCGGTCGTCTGGTCGTTCGTCATCTCGTTCCAAAAATTCAATTTGCGAACCGGCGGCACTTGGATCGATCCGTTCTACGCCAACTATGAACGCGCGTTCACGATGACGGGCGGCATTTTCGGCATCGCGATTTGGAACACGTTGATCTACACGGTGTTCACCGTGACCACGAACATTTTCATCGGATTGATTCTCGCAAGTTTGATTCAACCGTTGAGCAATCGCATGCGCACATTTTTCCGCGCCGCTTATTATTTGCCAGCCGTAACGAGCGCGCTCATCGTCGGCATGACCTGGGCATATATTTTCAACGGGCAATGGGGTTTCGCGAATTATATTTTCCGTTTGATTGGGCTCGCGCCATTGCGTTGGCTGTCCGACCCCGACATCGCACTGGGAAGCGTCACGCTCTCTGCCATGTTGACCGTCCCTGCAACTGCCGTCGTGCTCTTTAGCGCGGCGATGGGCAGTATTCCCACCGAGTACTATGAAGCCGCCGAACTGGATGGCGCGAGCGCGATCCACAAATGGTGGCATATCACCGTGCCGCTCATCAAGTCCACGACGCTCTATCTCGTCGTCCTGTACACCATCGCGAGTTTCGAAGTATTCGAACGCATCTACATCATGGTGCCCAGCGGCGTAGGCAATTCCGTCCAAACCATTGTCACGCAAATTTATAACAACGGTTTCAAGGATTTTAATTTTGGCGTGGCTTCGGCACAGGCATTTGTCTTGTTCCTGATTATTAGCAGTATCGCGGTGTTCCAATTCCGATTCTTACGCAGTGATGTGGAGTATTAATATGCCCAAACGATTCAACATTGGCACCGTGCTAGTTTGGTTCACGCTGATTTCCACCGCCTTCATCGCGCTCTTTCCGATGTACTGTTTGTTGGCGAATTCGTTCACGCCCATCACTTCTGTGCCGCCGTTGACGCCGATTTTGATTCCCGCGTTCAAACTCGACAACTTTGAACGCTTGTTGGTCAATAACAAATTTTATGCCAATTGGATGTTCAACAGCCTATTTGTCGGCTTGGTCGTGACGGCATGGCATATTGTTTTCGATACGCTCGCGGGTTATGCGTTTGCGAAAAAGAAATTCCCACTGCGTGATCTTTTCTTTTGGCTCATCGTCAGCACGCTCATGATCCCGATTCACGTGACATTCATTCCGCTCTACATCATCAGTCGCCAATTCGGATTGATTGATTCGCTTTGGGCGCTCATCCTGCCCGGCACCGCGAACGCGTTCGGCATTTTCTTGATGCGCCAGTACATTCAAACCTTGCCTTCGGAACTTGAGGATGCGGCGCGCATTGATGGGTGTAACGAAATCGGCGTGTTTCGCAATGTGATTCTGCCGCTCTCTGCGCCGGCGATTGCCGCGCTCGCAATTTTCACGTTCGTCCGCAGTTGGAACGATTTTCTGTGGCCCGTCATCGCGTTGAACAAGCCACAAAATTACACACTCACCGTCGGCGTCGCCAACATGCAAGGCGAGTTTCTCACCGACTGGGGCATCATCTTTTCCGGCGCCGCGCTCGCCGCGTTGCCGATGGTTATTTTCTTTTTGCTCTTCCAAAAATATTTCCTTGAAGGCGTCCGCATGGGCGCGCTTAAAGGATAAAACCGACGAAGGCCGAAGGACGGACGACCGGCTTAGGGTCGGTCTTCCGTCATCAGGCTTCCGTCTTGCATGGAGAATGTAATGTCACAGATCAACGTCGCCGTTGTTGGCGCAGGAATCCTGGGTTCGCGACACGCGCGCGTGTTCCACGAACAACCCGAAGCAAAATTGGTCGCGATTGTAGATGTCAACCCAGCTCGGAGTGATGTCGCACAAAAATTTGGCGCGAAATTTTACGCCGACATTCCGACCTTGCTCGCGAATGAAAAAATTGACGCGCTCGCGATTGCGACGCCCGATCATTTGCATCGCGACCCGGTCATCGCCGCGCTAAACGCCGGCAAGCACGTGTTTGTCGAAAAGCCGCTCGCGACCACACTCGCCGAAGCGCGCGAACTCGCGAACGCCTCCGCCAAATCGAATTGCGTCGTGATGGTGAATTACAGCCAGCGTTTCGTCAGCGATCATTTGTGGATCAAACACGCGATTGCAGATGGAATGATTGGCAAAC
>CAZPIR010000091.1:0-10132 GCA_964586085.1 uncultured Anaerolineaceae bacterium
CACAAGCTACTCGACGAAAGCACGCTTGAGGCATCTCCACGCAGTATTGAGCCGAATGACTTGGCGTATGTCGCTTTTACTTCTGGATCAACAGGCAACCCCAAAGGTATTTTGGGCGAACATCGCTCACTGTGTCATTTTCTCGAATGGCACAGCCAGACGTTTGGTTTTGGGCCTGCCGATCATTTCAGCATGTTGTCTGGGCTTGCGCATGATCCATTAATGCGCGATATTTTCACGCCGTTGTGGAACGGCGCAACCTTGTGCATTCCTTCCCAGGAAGAGATCGAAACACCCGGTCGTCTGTCCGCTTGGATGCGTCAAGAAAAAATCACAGTGGTGCATCTCACCCCGGCAATGAGTGAAATCTTGACGACGAATGCGCGGCGTTCGGAAGAAGCGTTCACACTCGATTCCCTGCGCTATGGTTTTTTCGTCGGCGATACGCTGACGCGACGCCATCTAACCGGACTGCGGACGCTTGCGCCCTCGGTCGCGTGTGTTAATTTTTACGGAGCGACGGAAACGCCGCAGGCAATGGCGTACAAGGTGATTGGTGATGATTTCTTGCAACCAGAGCATGGTTATGGCAAAGATGCTGTTCCGATTGGCAAAGGCATTCAAGATGTTCAACTGCTTGTTTTGAATTCGGGGCAACAATTAACCGGCATTGGCGAAGTGGGCGAGATTTGTATTCGTACGCCATACTTGGCGCGCGGTTATTTGAATGATGATGTGCTGACCCAGGAACGGTTTACCGTTAATCCATTTACGCAAATGCCGGGCGACCGAATGTATCGCACGGGTGATCTGGGGCGATATTTGCCCAATGGAGATATTGAATTCCTGGGACGCCGTGATCTTCAAGTCAAGATTCGCGGGTTCCGGGTTGAGCTAGGCGAAATCGAAGGCGCGTTGGCGCAACACCCTGCGATGCGCGAGGTTGTGGTAATCGTTCGTGAAGATACGCCACGCGAAAAACAACTTGTCGCCTATGTTGTGCCGGTTGCGCCACAAAAGCCGAACCATCATGAATTGCGCGCCTTCTTGGCAGAGCGCCTGCCCAATTACATGATTCCGGTGGCGTTTGTCGTCCTTGAAACAATACCCCTTTCGCCGAACGGCAAGATTGATCGCCGCGCTCTGCCAATTCCAGACACAGCGATTTTTGAAACATCCGGCACCTTTCTTGCCCCGCGCACACCCATCGAAGAAACGCTGGTCACCATTTGGACCGAGGTCTTGCGAGCCGAGCGTATTGGCGTGCATGACAACTTTTTCGAGCTGGGTGGACATTCATTGCTCGCCACTCTGATCGTTTCACGGGTTCGGCAAATTTTCAAAATCGAATTGCCGATCCGGGTTTTATTCGAGCATCCGACCATCGCGGGCATGGCAGAACAGGTAGAGATCAACCTGCAGACAGAACATCCGCAACCGCCGTCTCTCGTGCCGGTCAAACGCGATTCACCGATACCGCTTTCGTACTCGCAAGAGCGTATGTGGTTTATTCATCAGTTGAATCCAGCTAGTTCGGCGTACAACATGGGCAGTGCCATGCGCTGGCAAGGTTACTTGCATGTTGATGCGTTCCAAAAAAGTTTGGACGAAATTGTGCGCCGACACGAAGCTCTGCGAACAACTTTTGTTGTGATGGATGGACAACCGGTTCAGATTATTTCTCCAACCCTCAAACTGGACATCCCGATTGTTGATTTGAGTAATCGAGATGTTGCCGAGCGAGAGCAACGGGCGATGGGTTTGGTCAACGAGCAGATGCGTCGTCCCTTTGATTTAGAGCAAGGTCCACTGGTGCGATTTGGCATTTATCGTTTGGCTGAACACGATCACATTATTACCTCGACCATTCATCACATCATTACTGATGCCTGGTCGAGTGGTGTGATTTTGCGTGAATTGATTCAGCTTTACCCTGCGTTTACCAATGGCGTATCGCCCACGTTGGGTTCGTTGCCTATTCAATATGCCGATTTTGCTTACTGGCAACGCACGCATCTCAAAGATCAAGCACTAAGTTCACAGCTCGACTATTGGCGAAACCAGCTTGCCGGCATCCACTCGCTCGAATTGCCCACGGACCATCCGCGTCCGCCCATTCAGACCACGCGTGGTCATAATGTGATTTTGGACCTCGATGCGTCGGTGTTCAGTGGACTGGAACGCCTGAGCCGGCAAGCGAGCGCAACTTTTTTCATGACGGTATTGGCGGCGTTTCAAATCTTGTTGTATCGCTATACTCATCAAGAAGATGTCGCCATTGGCGTGCCTATTGCCAATCGTAAATGGTTAGCCATCGAAAACCTGGTGGGTACATTTGTCAATACGTTAGTGATACGTACCGACCTGTCCGGTTCGCCCACGTTCCGCGAGTTGCTTGAGCGTGTGCGTCAAGTGGCATTGGATGCGTATGCGCATCAAGATATTTCGTTCGCGCACCTGGTGGCCGAATTGCACCCAGAGCGCGACACCAGCCACGCGCCATTCTTTCAGGTTTTGTTCAATGTGATCAATGTGCCGGTGCCACAACCAACATTGCCCGACGTGGCGATGACATTTTTATCCACGGATCGTCAAGGCGCCCAGTTTGATCTATCGGTCACTGTGACTAATCTTGCCGGAATCAAAAATGTCATCGTCAACTACAATACCGATTTGTTTGACGAAGCAACCGCTCGCCGATTGATGCATCATTATAATATGTTGTTACACAGTATCGCCGCAAATCCAGAGCAACCCATTTCTCAACTTGCGATGCTGGATGAACCAGAAAAACAAAAAATCCTCTTTGATTGGAATGATACGCGCCGGGCCTATCCCCAGGATCAGTGCGTCCACCAATTGTTCGCGGCGCAAGTCGCGCGAACGCCGGAAGCGATTGCGGTCATTGGTGAATCGTTGGCAACCGGTCGCGAAGAACAACTGACCTATCACGAACTAGCTGGACGCGTTAATCAACTGGCACACTATTTGCAAAAACGCGGCGTAGGTCCCGAAGTGCGCGTGGGCATTTCGATGCATCGCACGATTGACATGCTCGTCGGCGTGCTGGGTGTGCTACAAGCCGGTGGCGCGTATCTGCCGCTCGACCCGGCATTCCCCAAAGATCGTTTGAGTTTTATGGCACAGGATGCGCAAATTCCGGTGTTGCTGACAGAGCAATCGCTCGTTGCCGATCTGCCGGCACATTCGGCACAGGTGGTGTGTCTGGATACTGATTGGGTTCACATCGCTCAAGAAAGCATGGACACGCCGGCAAGTGATGTGACGCCGCATAACCTTGCCTACATTCTTTACACTTCCGGCTCGACCGGCAAACCCAAAGGCGTCCAGGTATTACATCGCGCACTCACCAATTTTATTGTCGCGATGCAAAATGAACCCGGTCTATCTGCTGATGACACTTTGCTCTCGGTGACCACGCTTTCCTTTGACATCGCGGGACTGGAATTGTATTTGCCACTTATCACCGGCGCGCGAGTTGTGATTGCCACGCGCGAAACACTTGCCGATGGCAGATTGCTCGCCGAAAAAATTGCCAGTACGCGCACGACTGTGATGCAAGCCACACCCGCAACGTGGCGGATGCTACTCGAATCGGGTTGGCAAGGTCATTCAAATTTGAAAATCCTGTGTGGCGGCGAAGCCCTGGCCCGCGACCTCGCGGATGCATTGCTGGATCGGTGCGGTTCGTTGTGGAATATGTACGGACCGACCGAGACGACGATTTGGTCAACGCTTCAGCATGTAGAAAGAAACAAGCCGATCGCGGTTGGACGACCGATTGCCAATACGACGATCTATATTCTCGATGCAAATTTGCAACCGGTCCCGATCGGCATACCGGGAAATCTATATATCGGCGGCGATGGATTAGCGCGTGGATATCTCAATCGTCCAGAGTTAAACGCGGAACGTTTTGTGCGTGATCCATTCAGCGCCGATCCCGCCGCGCACATGTACATGACCGGCGATGTCGCGCGTTATTTACCGAATGGTGAGATTGATTATCTTGGTCGTTCTGACACGCAGGTCAAGGTGCGTGGTTTTCGGATCGAACTCGGCGAAATCGAATCCGCGTTAACTCTGCATCCAGCCATCCGTCAAGCGGTTCTGGTCGCGCACGAATTTCGCGCTGGTGATAAACGTCTGGTCGCGTATATTTTGCCGGCATCAGGCGCGGTTCCCAGCGCAAGCGATCTGCGCGTTTTTCTTAAGGATCGGTTACCCGAGTATATGGTGCCATCGGTTTTTGTAACGGTAGACAAATTTCCGCTCACACCCAACGGCAAGGTGGATCGCAAAGCACTACCACGCCCGGAACAAACCCAAGCTGATGCGCACACATTTGTGGAACCGCGTACCAAACTGGAAAAACAACTAGCCCAAATCTGGGAAGACGTGTTGGGGACACATTTGATTGGGGTGCAGGACGACTTTTTTAACCTGGGTGGTCACTCGTTACTAGGGGTGCAACTATTTGCGCGTATTGAAAACATGTTTGGCAAGCGCTTGCCCCTTGCCACACTCTTTCAAGCGTCAACCATCGAACAACTCGCGCAACTTTTGCCTCAGCACAATGATCGCGTCCCAGGATCATCGCTGGTTGCCATTCAACCGGCTGGTTCACGACCGCCGTTCTATTGCATCCACGAGTACGATGGCAATGTGTTGTACTATCGCGAGCTGGCTTTGCATTTGGGTAAGGATCAACCATTTTATGGCTTGCAGGCAAAAGGGTTGGACGGTCAAGAATCGCCCCTCACGCGCTTTGAAGACATTGCGGCGCACTATATCAAGGAAATCCGCACGGCTCAGCCGCAAGGCCCGTATTTTCTTGGCGGTTCATCCTTGGGCGGAGTCGTCGCATTTGAGGTTGCCCAGCAACTCGTCGCGCAGGGACAATCAGTTGCGTTGTTGGCGTTGTTCGACACATGGAGCCCGGGTTATCTCAAATTGTTGCAATTGCCGTTGCCTCATGTTTTTGCTCGCCATGCCGAAGCGCTCTCGCAGTTGGCTTTCAAAGACAAGTTACATTATTTTACGCGGCGTGTGGTCGCGCGTTTGAATCCGAGCAAGTGGTTCAATGAACAGTATGCACGATTGGTATGGGGCGTAAAACATTACGGCTGTCAAGTGTATCTCAATTCGCGTCGTCCCCTACCCCATGCGCTGTTGGATTTTTACATTCGAGAAACCATGATTCGAGCGCAAAAAAATTATACGCCCAAGCCGTATCCCGGTCGGGTCACTTTTTTTCTGGCAGAGGACAAACCAGCCACTTATTACCATGCCCCGCGTTTGGATCGAGAGTCGCTGGTCGCGGCGGGCTTTTGTAGCACAAAAGATGTGGATGCCTTGTGGCAAGAGGTCTACCCGATGGGTTGGGGCGCGTTGGCGGCAGGCGGCTTGGAGATCATCGAGGTTCCTGGCACACATGCTTTTTTGGTGCGCGAACCACATGTCCGCGCTCTGGCAGAAAAATTGCGCGCGTGTATTGATCAGGCGGAGCAATCTGCAAAGGCATCATAAGGATCTTTGCCGCTACTATTTTTTTGCCACCGATCTCGTCATCCGTCGTCAATCCTTCGAGAGTGTTACCGTTCCCGCGCTTCCATCCACTGTGATCACCTGTCCGCTCAGAATTCGTTTCGTCGCCACACCTGTGCCCATCACTGCCGGAATGCCGTACTCGCGCGCGACAATCGAACCATGACTGAGCGGACCGCCAATATCGGTGACGACGCCCGATGCCATTGCAAACAACGGTGTCCACGCCGGGGTGGTGGTCGCGGCGACGAGCACATCGCCGGGACGCATCTGGTCAAAGTCTGCGGGACCGTGCAGGACACAAGCTGGGGCGGTGGTTTTACCTGAACTGGCGGCGACACCTTTGAGTAGGTTCCCCGTCTGGCTTTCGGCTGTCGCCGGTGTAAACAGGGTTGTATCAATCCCTAAATACTTGATCCGTGGCGGCAACATCGGTGGTGGAGTGACCTGCTCGAGTGCTGTGTGAGTTGCTTTGCGACGTGCAACACGTTCGTTCAGGTTGCTCACCGACTCGCCACGTTCCCAAGCCGTGATCACTTCGCTCAGTTCATTGGCTTCCAGCCAAAAGATGTCTTCGCCTCGGATAATCATCCCAGCTTGAGCCAAGCGGTGTCCTAGTTCGCGTAACATATCGCGCAACAAGGGATACCCCAAGCCAATGTCGGCGAGAGCGCTTTCGCGCACAGCCGCCATCGTTTGCGCCACCCCTAACGTTTTGCGAAAAACCCATCGGCGCAACCATTTGAGTTGCTTGAGTTTTTCCTCGGCAGATTGCACGCGCTTTTCCTCAGCTGTGTGCTGGCGCACATGCGGATTGACGCCTTGCCCGCGCAGATACATTTTGATCGTTTCCAGCATCGGCGTCGGATCGTCCAAGGGCAGTGGCTTGGCGAAATCCAAATCGTAGATGATGTGACCATAGTGGTGCAAGTGTGTTTGGAACCGTTCACAAAATTCTGGCCAACCGGCAACCGCCGATGTGCCATTCGCCAGTTCCGCGACGAGTTGCGTGGTTGGCGTCTCTTTCACATAGGTCGCCAAATACTCCTGCGCCTGACACCACATCGCCACATCGTACAGCGATTTTTCGGCGCGAATGGGTGTGCTATCGTATCCCATCAAAAATGTGGCGGCGGCGGGATCGTCCTTGCGGCGAATCATTTTATCATAGACGCGGGTGAACAGCATTTCCGCACCTGCCGATGCCCCGGTGGTTGCCACCAACAACGATGCGAGGTGAAGCATCGCCGCATGATTGATTTCGTGAATCGCCGTCCACAGTTCGGCATTCGTCAGCGTACTCACCTGGGTCTGCCAGCGCGCGACCGTCGCTACATACTGCGGACGAATCTTGTCACGCCAGAGTGGTAATGCTTCACGAAGCATGCGTGGGAAAGCCGTCATCATCTTGGTGAATATCCACCACCACTGACGCGGCGAGTACGCGATGCCCATGTAGGCATAACCGTTGATGGTCGAGATGTAATCTTCCGGCAACTCTGGCTCGGAGCGCGTCAAGGATTTGAGCACCCCCTTGATGCCAACGCGCGAGATCGCCGGGATAGCAAGAGTGGCAAAGAGCGGACTGACCGGGTTGGGCAAGAGGTCCACAACACTGCCGCGCATGTACTGACCTTTTGGATTGGGTAACTTCCACTCGATGGAGACTGGTGGTTCCGGCAACGCCGTGATGGGGCGCGCTTGCACAATCGCAAATCGGTTTTGCGCGAGCGTCCATTCAATGTCCATCGGCATTCCGTACAATTTTTCGATTCGTGCGCCGAGCCGCGCCAGTTCGATAGTTTGGTCATCGCTCAACGCGGATGCGCGCCGCAAATTTTCCGGCACGGGATGTTCTTCTGTGCCGCGAGCCACGCGTACCGTCATCACTGGCTTGTCCGCGATTTGGCGTTCGATGATTCGCTCGGTGGTTTTCTCAACGATAAAGGTGTCGGGTGTAACTGCGCCGCCGACAATCGCTTCGCCCAGCCCCCACGCGGCGTTGATGACGACTTGATCGCGCGCGCCGTTCACTGGATTGGAGGTGAACAAAATGCCGGCGACATCGGCGTTGACGAGAATTTGCACAACGACTGCCAGCGCAACGGCCTCGTGAGCGATTTTGTGTTGTGTGCGATAGCCAATCGCGCGCGGCGTCCACAAGGATGCCCAACAACGTTTCACCGCGTCTTGCACTGCGCCGACACCCTCAATGTTCAAGTACGTTTCCTGTTGACCGGCAAACGAAAGGTCGGGCAAGTCTTCAGCTGTTGCGGATGAGCGCACGGCGACAGATAATTGCAGATTTCCCAAGTCGGTGTAAGCACGCGTGATAGCATCCGCAATCTCTTGCGGCATTGGTGCGTTCGCAAATAAATCGCCAATTGTGCGCGCCGCCGTTTCTAGAGTTGCCGGTTGGGAAACATCCACCGCATATAGCGCGGCGAGGATGCGCGATTGTAAATTGTTTTCGGCGACAAATTTTTTGTACGCTTCTGTCGTGACATGAAAGCCATCGGGCACAGGCAAGCCGGCATTCACGAGGCGCGCGAGCGATGCGCCTTTGCCGCCAACATTGGCGAGTGTTGCGCTTGAATCAGCGAGAGCAAGAATATACTTTTGGGTCACGGTTGCCTCCGCAAAATTTCTACCGTCCCGCGTCCACCATCCACGCGCACACGGTCGCCGGTTTTCAATCGCACCGTCGCGTTGCCACAACCAACAACAGCAGGAATTCCCAACTCGCGCGCGACGATTGCCGCGTGTGACAACATCGCGCCAATATCCGTGATGATTGCGGACGCGCGCGGGAAGAGCGGCGTCCAACCAATGTCGGTGAGCGCAGTGACCAGGATTTCGCCGGGTTTCAATTCCTGTCCTTGCGTCAGATTCTCAGCCACGCGCACAATTCCTTCCACGCGTCCGGCTGAACCAGCCGAGCCAGTGATGATGTTTCCTTTCGATGTCGGGAAACGTTGTGGCGCGCGCGCATCGAACATTTCGATTGAACGATTGGCGTCCAATGCCCAATCGAATGGATCGAATCGTCCGATGATGATGGATGGATAGTTGGGCAAGGATTTGTATTTGAGATACATCTCTTTGCGCGCGAGAATGTTCTGGGTCGGGATTGGATCGCCTGACAAGACGGCGAGCACCTCAGCCACATCGAGAAAAAAGATGTCGTTGCCTAAACCGGTCAACTCACCGGCGCGCAGTGCCCAGGTTCGCAACACGACAATCACGCGCACCAACTCGGAGCGAATGGCTTCGCGCAAACGACCACGATACGCAATCTCATCGAGCTTGGGACGAAGGTGTTTGGCTTTTTCTGGACATCGCTCCTGCAAGCGTGCCATCGCCTGCACGAATTTTTCGCGTTGTTTGGCAAGGAGTGCCGGCGTGTCAATGTTCGCTTGCTGAAACTCGGCTAGCTTTTGGTCGAGCCAAGCGGGATTTTCAGCGGGACGCGTTTCGTACAATTCCCACTCGTTTTCCGTACGGTGTCCAAATTTTTCCAGATATGCTTCGCGCGTCATTTCGCCGCGTGCCACCTGATTTACGCCAACGAGAAAACCAAGACTGGCTAAGAGTTCGGTATCGCTACTCAAGTTTGAATGGAGCGTATCGGCGTCATCCGCACCGATCAGGTTGGTCAACTCGCGGCGCATCGGACTCGCATAATCTGAAAAACGGGTCGCACTACTCAACACGCCCAGGTACGCTTGAATACTGCGCGGTTTAATGTCACGCTCCCACAATTGCGCGAGCGTCGCTTTCGTCGTCGCGCGTTGAATCGCTTGGCGCATTTCACGACACCACGCGGGATTCGCGGCGACAAAGGCGGGCAATGATCTAGCGACGCTCGCCCAGCGCAATTGTTCGCGACCCAGGTTCACGATGAACGTCAGCATTTCCAAGCGAGAGAGATCAAGCGCTGGAATTTCCGTCTCAGGTGGAATGGGCAAATGGAGCATATCGCCCACTGCGGCGGATACCGACGTGCCGCGTTTGCCCATCGCCACCAATGCCGATGCAAAATAACTGATGTTCATATACAGGCGACCGCCGATAATGCCTAATGCGCTGAGGTTGCGTAGCACGGGCCATTGCTTGCGCCAGGTTCGCAATAACGACCAGGTGAGGGGCGTCATCACATCGGAGACCGCTTCGCCAAAATTTACATTCGACCACAAATAGTCACCCGCCAGAGTGTCGTTCCATGCGTCAGTTTGGGGTTTGTTTCCAAACGAGTCGAGTTCGTGATTCATTGTTTTCCTCTCGCGCCGATGGGCGATGATAAATCCATTCGCTCACGAGCGTGGTCTTGCCAAAACTGGGAGGCGCGGATTTGCGGCGTGAACGCGGCACAAGATTGAAACGTGGTTTGGGAATAGGCAGTTCAGTCTTGATGAGCGACAGACTCATTGTGTATGCGCTTTCTTTGCATGGCAAATTGACTGGATGTGCTTCAAGTATATCACGGCTTTTAGAACGCACCAAGAGGGCCTAAACGTTGGTCAGAAATTGCGCTGGTGTTTGCTGGGATGACGCTCTGAATTCC
>CAZPIR010000092.1:0-10120 GCA_964586085.1 uncultured Anaerolineaceae bacterium
GAACATCAAATCGGGAATGGCGTCCACGATCGCTTGATTTCGCATTTCACTTTGCCGCAACGACGATTCAATCTGCGTGCGTTGCAGTGCCGCACCAAGAATGCGCGCCGCCGCTTCGAGCGCATCAATGCCCGAACTTTCCCACTCGCGTTCGGTTTCACAATCGTCCAAGCCGATAAAACCCCACCAGACATTGCCCACCATAATAGGCACAGCCAAAATCGAGCGAATGCCCTGCGGTTCCAACACTGCGCGTTCACTTGCCGGCAAATGCGACACAATGCCGACGAATCGTTTGCCTGCGCGGAATAAATTCGCCCACCGCGCAAAACCCGCCGCGATGAGCGGAATATTTTGCAAGTCGGGATTGTCAATTTGCGCCGTTACGCCAGGGGCACACCACTCGTAACGTTGATCACAAAATACTTCATCCGCCGTTTCAAACCGGTTTTCAAAAATATAAACCCGGCTCACTTCGGCGGCTTGCCCCAGACGCGCAAGCATATCGGGAACTTGGGTCGTCCAAGTGGCGGTGCCAAGAAAATGTTCGGCAACCACATTCACCACTTCGAGAATCGCCGTGTGCCGACGCAGAGCAATCTCGGCGCGTTGGCGCGCCGAAATATCCCGCGAGATGCCGAACAACACGGGGCGCTCGCCCCAGTACCCGCGCGTCACTTTGGTTTCGACCGGGATGAGCGAACCATCTTTGCATACAAGCGGCACTGGACAATAATCGGTTTGGTTCGCCAGCATCGCACCGATGATTTGTTCGGTTTCGGCGCGTCGCGCCGGCGGGTGCAAGAACAACACCGATTGCCCAATCAATTCTTCGAGCGGATAACCAAGCCGCTGAATCACCGCCGGGTTGACCTGGAGTATTTTGCCGGCATCATCCAGAATAAACAAGAATTCCTCAAGGCGATCAAACAAAGTCTGCAAATTGCGCTGGCTTTCGAAAAGCGCCGTCTGCACATTGAGGCGCGCAATACTGTTGCCAATTTGCGCCGTCAAGGTTTCGAGGAGTGCGCGCACGGGTGTTGGGATTTCTCGATGCGTATGCGAAGCCAGGTTGATCGCGCCGACTGCCGCACCTTCATTCAAAATAGGAATGATGGCGACGGTCAACAATTTTTCTTGCTGACGAACAAAGTCGTTTGCCATCTCCGAGTTGGCATAGTCCAGATAGATCGGCTTGCTGGCACGCACCAATCGCACCTGGGGCGATTGCGCGTTAAAGCGTTGCGTGTGAATGAGAAAATTTTCGGACAAGCCACGATGCGTGACAAGCACCAAATCGTCGGTCGCGTGGTCAAACAAATATGCACCGCCGCTATCAATTGTTTCGAGTTGGCAGACCACATCGAGCACGGCGTTGAGCGCATCGGACAAATCGAACGTCGCGCCCAGCCGCACACCCAGGTCGCGTTGCGCGCGCAAAGATTCCTGTGCCTGTTTTTGTTCGGTAATGTCTGTGCCCACCGCTTGGACCTCGACGATCACGCCATGCTCATCTCGAATGGCGTAATCTTCCCACGCGAGCCAACGCCAACCATTCACCGTCATCACGCGGTGTTCAAAATAAGCACGATACGGTGGCACACGCATCATCTCGCCGGCTTGAAGTATCACCGGCAAATCATTCGGATGAATCATCGGCATAAAGGTGTGCCCGAGTAATTCCTCGCGCGTTTTGCCAAAGGTGCGGCAGTATACATCGTTAACGTAGGTAAAACGTCTGGTCGCATCAACCCGCACAATCAACGCTTGTTGCGATTCAATCATGCCACGATAACGTTCATCACTCGTCCGCAAATCCCGTTCCATCTGTTTACGTTCGGTGAGGTCGGTGGTCACGACAATCGAGCCGGACACACGACCTTCGATCCAACGCGGCACGCCAGTTGCCAAGGCATACGCCAGAGTTCCATCCGGGCGCACCAGTTTATGTTCGTAACTGGTTTCTTCACCGCGACGACGCGCGGCGCGAGCTTGCTGGAACGCCGGAAAATCTTCGGCGGGCGCAAAATCAATCGGACGTTTGCCAACCAAGTCTGCCGGTGTGCAACCTAGCATTTGCGCGTATGCCGGGTTGACGAACTCAAATTTGCCATCAGCATTCGTCACGGTCAAGCCCTGCCCCATCGTGTTCATCACTTGGAGCGCAAAATCGCGTTGTGACGCCAATTCTTTTTCGATGGCTTGACGTTCAAGAATTTGATTTTCCAATTCGCGATTTTTTTGCGCGAGCGCTTCGGTGCGTTCCTGCACTTGGCGTTCCAAATCAATTTGCGCTTGGCGGCGGATCTCGTCGAGTTGTTTGCGTTCGGAAATATCGCGCGCAATGCCGACCGTGCCAATCACTTGTCCGTGTTCATTCATCACCGGCGTCTTGATCGTTTCGATCCACACCGACTTGCCGGTCACATCCGCAATCGGTTCTTCGACGCGTTTGATTTGACGCGACCGCATCACCTCGACATCGTCCGCGCGATATTGCTCGGCTAATGCTGGGGGCCAAATATCCAGGTCGGTTTTGCCGACAAGCGTTGCCGGCGTCCACCCGCACGCTTGCGCAAACGGTTGATTCGCCGCGATAAACCGGCTCTCGGCATCTTTGAGCCAGGCAATGTCCGGGATGTTGTTGAGCAAAGCGGCTTGACGTTGTTCTGTCTCGCGCAGAGATTGATTCAAGCGTTCGAGTTCGGCGGTGTACTCTTGCACATACACTTCGAGCGCGATTTGTTTTTCTTTGAGTTCGGTAATGTTCGTGTGCGTGCCACACATGCGCAACGGCTTGCCTTGCTCATCGCGCACCACAATTTTGCCACGATCCAGAATCCAGCACCACGTGCCATCCTTACGCCGCAAACGATGCTCGGTCAAATACGCGGCGGTCTTGCCATCCAGATGGTCCTGCAAAATTTGCACCACGCGCGGCATGTCGTCCGGGTGAACGCGGTTTGCCCATTCGCCGTATGTGGGTTGCAATTCGTCCAATGCAAAACCCAGCATCATCACCCACTCTGGGCTAAAGTAAACCTGGTTCGTGCACAAATCCCAATCCCACACACCTTCGTTCGCGCCGAACAAGGCAAGGTTTAATTGTTCCAATCGGCTTTCAAGCGCCTGACGAGTTTGTTTCGAGTTTGTCATACTAATTTATTTTCCTGGGGGCAAAATCATTCGCATCCGACAACCGGCAACCGCATCCAACAAAACCAGGTCGCCACCTAAACTGCGCGCAAATTTTCGCGTTTGAGTCAAATCCGATCTAGTCGGAAACACATCATCACTCATCTCGGGTGTGCAGTTGGCGCCTTGCCCAGATACGGTAAAGAGGCAACCACCAAAACCATTGTACGCCAAATTAGCTTGCACGATGCCCCGCACCGGGCTAGCCGCACAATTATACTTGACCAACGCAAGTACGGCGCGCGTAAACTCTTCGCGCGGCGCACGAACGACAATCCGCGTATCCAAAGTTTCATCATCCACCGGCGCATTGCGAAAGAGCGTTGCCCAATTCCGCACATCCGGTTCGAGGATCAAGCGAAACGACAATTCTTTAGAAGCATATTTACCCACCAACTCTTGGATAGGCCAAATAAAATCAAGCTGAATGTCAATCGGGTCGCGCAAAATCAGCGTAGGGTTGTGACCTGGGTCGCCCATCGCCACCAAATCTTGAATGATTGCTTTGATTTCCTCTGTGTTATTGAGCGCCGATTTAATCAACATCTGCGAACGTTCCGGCGCTTGCTCAAAACTACGATGCAAAACTGTTTCGAGGGTTGCGAGGATGACCGGCAAGGGGGTGCGAAATTCTTGATTGAACGTGCGAATGATGTTTTGTTTGAATTGCTCGATCTCGTTTTGCGAATCTTCCCAACCGGCTTGTCGTCCCAGACTTTGGCGTCGCAAGACCGCTTGAATGCGAAGCAAAAATTCCTGGCGATCAAACGGCTTGGTGATGTAATCGTCGGCGCCAATGCCCAAGCCCACATTCTTGTCGTGCTGTTGCGCGCGCGCCGTCAAAAAGACAAACGGAATGTTGGCGAGTTGCGGATTGCTCGCAAGTTGCGTGCGCAGTTCCAAGCCATTGGGCGCTGGCATCATCACATCGCACACAATCAGGTCGGGGGAATGTGTTTGGGCAAGGTGCAAACCTTCGATGCTGTTGCTCGCCGTAATCGTTTGATAACCCGCGCGTCGCAACAGCGCGGCAAGCCCGAGTAACAAGTCTCGCTCGTCATCAATCAAGAGAATCGTTGACGTTGGCATGATACATGCTCCTCACAGGTAAATCGAGTGTCGCGTATCTGCTGATAAAAAAAAGAATCCGCTTGGTTGCCCAAAGCGGTCCAGTTATCCTGTATGTTTTCTTCGGCAACTCGGCGACCAAGACCCGGAATGGATCGTAGGCCCGTAGCTTTGCGTCTCCGGCTTTCACCGAATTTGCGTTTATCGGGATGAAATTAGCGGCATTATAAAATGATTGCCGAGTCGTGTCAACTGAAAAATTGCCGCTCGCCCGCTTGACACTCCCCTCTACCCGGTTTACAATCCACACAGTTTGAAAACCCTGCCACGAGGAGGTCTACGATGCCGTCGTTTCCCGCTCACATCTTTGGCATGCACGATGCCGGCGCCGAGGCGTTATTCGTCAACGCCAACAAACGCGCATGGGTTGTCGTTTCGGTCAAGGTCAATCCGCCGGATTCGGATGGCGATTTTTCCGCGCTCGCCAACGCCGGGCACACGGTCATTGTGCGGCTAAACAACGGCTATAACTCGGATGGCACGCTTCCCGATTCGGCGCAGTACGATGCGTTCGCGCAACAGTGCGCGAATTTTGTCGCGCAATCCAAAGGCGCAAGCATCTGGGTGCTTGGCAACGAAACCAATCTCGCGCTCGAACGACCCGGCAACAACAACGGGCAAGGCGGCGAGGTGATTACGCCGGACAAGTACGCACAGTGTTTCGCCAAAGTCCGCGCCGCCATCAAAAAAATCGCCGCGCATAAAAACGATTTGGTCGCGCCTGCCGCGCCCGCGCCCTGGAACAATCAGACCTCGTACATGGGCAACCTCACCGGCGACTGGGTCAAGTACTTTCAAGATATTTTAGCCAAGTGTGTACAGTTAGGTCAGCCACCGGATGCCCTCGCCTTGCACACGTACACACACGGCATGGATCCCGCGCTCATCACGAGCGAACAAAAGATGGGCATTCCCTTTAGCAGTCGCCGTTTCCAATTTCGCACGTACCGCGATTTTCTCAGCGTCGTCCCAGCATCGCTGAAAAGCGTGCCGGTGTTTATCACCGAAACGCAAGCCGCCGACCCGGATTGGTGGAAAAATCAAAACGTTGGCTGGATTCAAGCGGCGTACAAAGAAATTAGCGATTGGAACGCCGTCCCGGCAAATCAAGCGATTCAGGCATTGTGCTTGTTTCGCTGGGTCACCGGCGAACCCCGCTGGAGCATTTCGGACAAGAGTACTCTGCAAAATGATTTGGTCGCCGCGCTACAAAAAAATTATCTCGTCCGTCTTCCACCGCCCCCACCCGACCCGGTGGCAACCGCCGTCGCGACCGAAGCGAAAAACTACACCTGGATGCCCATCAACACCGACGCCGCGCTTTACAAATTTGCGCAGGTAAACAACCTGGGTTATCCGCAGACCGATGAATTCACCTTTACCTACGACAACGCCGAGTACCTGGGTCAAGTCTTTAACCTAGGAATTGTCTTTGTGAAAAAAGGCGATTGGGGCAACGTCAAGTGGGTCAAAAAACCGTAAGGAGTCAACATGCCATCCAAACTCACCTTTCACATCACGGTGTTTGACAGCAAAACGTTCGATCTGCTAGAGCAGATGCAACCCACCATCATCAAGGTGTTCAATTTTGCGAGTGACACGAACATTGACGAAATTCGTCGCCGTTGTCCCAAAGCATTGATGGTCTATCGTCAGTACACCGATCTCTCGTACAAAGATTCCGCCGATGCGTTCGTCGCCGAGATGGGCGACACGCTCAACAAACTCAAGGGGCGCAACATTATTTGGGAAGGCATCAACGAACCGATTTTGCAAAACGCGAGCGATGCCCAGACCCTCAACAAATGGTACGAACGCTTTGCCGATTTGATGCACGCGAAAAATGAAAAGGTCGCCGCATTTTCGTTTTCGACCAGCAACCCAAACCTGGATTGGGTTCCCGCGCTCGCCTCGTCCGCCGCGAAATGCGATTACATTGCTCTGCACGAGTATCACCATCCCACGTTCGGCGGCGGCGATCTGGCGCGCTATCGCCAATTCCGCGCGAAACTGCCTACTGCATCGCAAAAGCCAATTCTGATTACCGAATGCGGTCTGGATGATGGAAGCAACAATGGTTGGCTCAAATATCTTTCCGCCGATGCGTACATGCAACTGCTGATGAACTATGACAAGGAATTGTTGAAAGACGCGTACGTGTACGGCGCAACAATTTTTCAGTATGGCGGCGCGTCGCCATTTCAAACATTCGACGTGACTTCGATTGGCAAACGCCTAGCCGATTACGTGGCGAGTCAGGGCGGCGGCTGGACGCCTTTGCCAATCCCAATCCCCACGCCCACGCCGACACTCGAAGAGGCGCTCATCACCGAAGCGAAAAAGCATCGCTGGATGCCGATCAATGATAGCGCCGCGCTCTATAAATTCGCGCTCGACCACAACCTGGGTTATCCGCAGACCGATGAATTTGAATTCACATTCAATGGTGCGGGCTATATCGGGCAGGTTTACAACCTGGGAATCGTCTACGTAAAAAAAGGCGATTGGGGCAACGTCAAGTGGACAGCAAAAGCGTAGGAGATCAGCATGGCACTCGATTGGTGTCCGTTTGCAGTCAAGCGTCCCATCGTCAGTGAAAACTTTACGGTCGGACGCAGTGGACAAAAAGTACAAGCGGTTGTTTTGCACATCGCGGCAGGTCCCTTGACCGCCGTGTTTCCGACGTTCAACAATCCGGCGCGGCAAGCATCCGCACATTTTTGCATCGGCAAGAATGGCACGATTGAGCAGTACGTTTCGATCAACGACACGGCGTACGCAAATGGCTTGTCCTGGGTCAACAATCAATGGCAAAACGCGCGCGGCAAAGTCGTGCAACCGACGTGGCAAAACATCATCGCCAAAACGAACCCGAATCTGTACACCGTCAGCATCGAACACGAGGGACAATCGGATGAAGAGTGGACGGAGGAAATGTACGCGGCGAATAATCGTTTGCTCGTTTGGCTCGCCGAACAATTCAAACTCGCGTACCTGCCACATCGCACGCTGATCGGTCATTACGAAATTGACCCGGTGGACAAGGCAAATTGTCCGGGTCCTCATGTGGAGTATGTCAAAATGACTTTGGAAACAACTGCGATTCAAGCCGCGCAAAAATTATCCTGGATGCCCATCAACGACGGCGCCGCGCTCTATAAATTCGCGCAAACCAAAAATCTGGGTTATCCGCAAACCGACGAATTTCAAGTCATGGTCGGCGGCATCAAATATTTCGCGCAGGTGTTCAACCTCGGCATTGTCTACGTCAAAGAGGGCGACTGGGGCAATGTCCAGTGGACGAAAAAAACGTGATCTCAAACTAGAACAAAAAACTCGACTGGCGAACCAGTCGAGTTTTTTGTTTTGCGATCAAGGTCGTCGCCCGCCGTTACCCAGTGTCGCATTCAAGCCGTTGATGAGCGCCTGCTTTTCTTGCGCCGACAAGTTCGCTTCGGGATGAAGCGGCAAGTACATTTTTTCCGGCATCTCGCCTTTTTGCACCGCCTCGGCGGCTTCGCGCGCCTTATTCTGCGGACGATTCCACTCGGAGAAATTCAGCTTGCTTCGCCCCTCGTTCACATTCCGTTGAAGCACCCACGATACCGGCGCGATGTTCGAGTACCAGGGCCACACCGTTTCGTTGCTGTGACAATCGAAGCACGCGCGCTTGGCTAACGCACGCGTTTGTGGGCTGTCCCACTTGGGTTCCGCTTGCACCGACGGATTGGTGTGCTCGCGACCGAACGGCACAAGTTGAATCGCGATCAACAAAATCACGCTCAAGCCAATCACACCCAGAATCAATTTTTTAATCATCCAGTCTTCTCCCTTTCAATGATGTTGATTTGCTATCACCCAGACACCGGCAAATAAATTGTAAACTCACTACCTTGGTTCACTCGGCTCTGCACTTTGATGCGTCCTTGATGCGCCTGCGCGATTGCCTGCACCAGCGACAAGCCAATCCCAGTGCTTCCGTGTGCGCGCGAATGGGCGCGATCCACACGATAAAATCGGTCAAAGATGTGGGGCAAGGATTCTGCCGGAATGCCAATCCCAGTGTCACGCACGCTAATCGCAATTTCTTTGCCTGACGCATTCGCCGCGAGTGTGATCGTGCCATTCGCCGGCGTGTACTTGATTGCGTTGTCGAACAAATTGCGCAACAAAATTTTCATCTGTTCCGGATTCACCGAAACACTTGGTAAATGTTCCGGCACCTCGACGCGCAAATTTAATTTTGCTTCCTGGATCAACGGCTCGACCTCATCCGACAATTCGTACAGCATCCGCGCCAAGTCGAGCGCGAGGCGCGGCGCGGGTTCGCCATTCTCAACTGTCGTCAACGCAAGCAAGTGATCCACGAGGCGTTGCAAATAACTGATCTCGCGTGCCATTTGTCCCAGGTATCGTTGTGTGAGCGCCTGATCTTTTTCGCCGTGCGCTTGCAACATTTCGATGCGCAAACGCAAACTCGTAAGCGGCGAGCGCAACTCGTGCGCGGCATTGTCCACAAATTCGCGTTGTTGCTCGAGCATCGTTTGCACGCGTTCCGCCATCCGATTGAACGCGAGACCCAGCCGCGTGATTTCATCGGGACCTGAGGGCGCGACGCGTTCATCGAGATGACCATCCGCAATGCGCTCGCTCGTCGTCGTGAGATGTTGCACGGGTACGGCGATTTGTCGCGCGAGCCACACGCTCGCGAGTGCGGTTGCAACAAGCACAATGCCGCCAATCATCAACAGACCCAGCCACGTACCCGCAATCGTCGCATAAATCGGCGCGGTCTTGACCGACAGTTGCACATATCCCGCATCACGCCCATGCTCGCCCTCGATTGGCACGGCGACAAAAAGCCGATGCTCAGCACGCGTGTCGTCCCAACGCACATCGAAATGCGGCGCACCTTGACGCGCGGCAATCAGCTCGGCGCGATTTTCTTCGGGGCGTGCAACCACTTGGGCATCCGAACTCGCGATGAATTTTAGATTGGCGTCGAACAAGGTTACACAGCCATTGACATTTTGCGCGTACGACACAATCAAACTTTCGAGCGAGCGACCTTCGTTCGCGCGGCGCACGTCGGCGTGTTCAAATGGATCGCGCAGAGCGTTCGCGATGAGCGTCGCCTGCAATTCCAACTGCGCCGCATTTTGCTCCATCGCTTGCGCGGAGATGCGCCAGCCCGCGAGCAAAATCAAACTGCCCACACCCACAACGATGAGCGTGAGAAAAGTCAATAACAGTCGAAAGGAAAAACGTCGCCACCACATTCAACGCACTCCGCGTGAACTGGGATCCACAAAACGATACCCAAACGCGCGCACGGTTTCGATGTAACTCGGCGCGGCAGAATCGTCTTCGATTTTTTCGCGCAACCAACGAATGTGCACGTCGAGTGTGCGCGGACTGCCGACCCACTCTTCACCCCACACCAGGTCGAGCAAATCCTGACGCGACATGGCTTCGCCGCGATGATCCATCAAAGCCACAAGCAAATCAAATTCGCGCGGCGACAATTCAACGAGTTGATTGCGTCGCCACACTTGGCGCGCGATGCGATCCAAAACCAGGTCGCCAATCGTCACGCGTTCATTCGGCGCCGGCGTTACACCGCGATCCAAGTCGCGCCGACGCAATGCCGCACGAATGCGCGCGACGAGTTCGCGAAAACTGAATGGCTTGACAATGTAATCGTCCGCGCCCAGTTCGAGTCCCATCACGCGATCCATCTCTTGTCCGCGCGCGGTCAACATCAAAATTGGCGCGGTAAACTCGCGGCGCAGAACAC
>CAZPIR010000093.1:0-5566 GCA_964586085.1 uncultured Anaerolineaceae bacterium
CTTTCAGCGCGTCGCCGGCGAGTTGCGCTTTCCATTCCGGAGTTTCCCAGGACGAAAGGCGCGGGCTGGCGATGCCCTTGAGGTGCAACTGGGCTTGCATTTGTTGGCTGGTTGCCCACATCGCGAACAAGTACGCGGCTTCTTTTTTCTTCGAGTTGGCATTGATGCTCACGCCCCATTGCAGAACGGTGGGCACATCGCCGCCGGGACCGGCTGGAATCGGAATGACGCCGACTTTGCCGACGACCTTGGAACTCTTGGGGTCAATGATGGTCGAGAGTTCGTTCGACGATTCGATTTCCATACACGCGTTGCCGCCGCCGAACAGTGCGGACGATTGCGCGAACGAGTATGTCACGACGCCGGGAGGACCATAGTCTTTGGCGAGCTTGGCATAGTACTCGACGGCTTTTAATCCGGCGGGGCTGGAGAGTTGCGACTTGCCATTGGCATCGCGATAGTTGATGCCGAACGCGCGCACGAATGGACCAAACGTGTACGCAATCGCGTTCGGGTCGCCGCGCAGGGTGACGCCGGTAATGCCGGGATTGGCTTTCATACACGCGGCGGCGGCAGTCTCAAGGTCTTCGATTTTTTTCGGCACAGCAATTTTCGCCGCTTCGAACAAATCTTTGCGATAGAACACGACGGGACCTTCGATGATGATCGGAATACCGGTCAACTTGTTGTCGAACTTTTCACCGCCAAAGGGACCACCCGCGAAATCTTTGACGTTGTAATCGGCGGGGGTCAGTTTGGGATCGGCGAGATATTTGTCGAGTGGTTCGTAATAACCAGCGCGATAGTATTTCAACCCTTCGCGCGATTTAAGCGACATCCAGAAATCAAACTCGGAACTCTTGGCTTGGAGTGCGATGAGCACCTTGTCGCGCAGTTGCGCTTCGGCGAATGTTTGTACATCGAGCTTGATGCCGGTTTGTTTTTCGAAATCGGGGAACAGCGGTTGCACCGCGTTCGTCCACGGGTGCTGAGGCAAGTAGAGTGTCAGCGTCTGCCCGGAAAATTGTTTCCAATCGAATGCGGCGGGCTTGGGCGCTTCGGTTGGTTTCGCTTCTGGCGCCTTGGTTGGTTCGGGGGCTTTGGTGGCGGCGGC
Source organism: uncultured Anaerolineaceae bacterium (assembly GCA_964586085.1). GTDB lineage: Bacteria > Chloroflexota > Anaerolineae > UBA4142 > UBA4142 > JACRBM01. Next base: position 1,115 of record CAZPIR010000093.1, read on the forward strand.
GGGCGCAGTCGTTGGCGCGGCAGGTGCCTTGGTCGGCTCGGGTGCTTTGGTGGGGACGGGCGCGGCGGTCGGCGGCGCTTTGGTTGGCTCGGGTGTTGGAGTCGAGCACGCGGCTAGCATTGCCAACACCACCATCAAAAGCAGAATGATGCGCAATTTCATGGGTTTCTCCTTCGAAACAAAATTGGGTTTGGACTGGAAAATGTCTGGTCAAAGCAAGGCATTGTTTTAGTGCGCTTTACCTCCTCTTGCACACGCATAGGTGACATCCAATCAGATGTTCTCGCGTGCCAAACGAATCTTGTACTCGTAGCGATCTGCGCGATAAAATGTTGTGGTGTGTTCGATGGGACGCATCTCGGTTGTATAGGTCAAGCGTCGTCGTGCTAACACCGGAGTGCGTTGCGGCACTTCGAGTTCGCGCGCGACAAGTTTATCTGCCATCGCCGCGCCGATAGATTCTTCGGCTTCGATGATGGGGATGTGCAATTCATGCTCCACAATGTCATACAAGTATGCTGTGCTCAAATTATGCTGGGCAAGTTTTTCGCCAATCTCGATAGTCCAGTACCCGCTTGCGATGGCGAGCGGTTCGCCTTGCGCGAGATAGGTGCGTTGAACGAGGTAGAGTTTTTCTGTCGGCTTTAACTTGAAGGCTTGGGCAATGTCGCTGGGCGGCACAACGGGTTCTCCGCGAATCAATTTGAAACGCGGTGTAATATTGTGACTCTGCATCTCTTCGATGAACGATTTGAGTCGCACGAGGTTTTCTTCGAGTTTGTCGCGTTTGACGAACGTGCCCTTGCCGGCTTTGCGATAGACCCATCCTTCGCGGGCGAGGTCGTTGACTGCGCGCACGACAGTCGTACTGCTCAGGTCGTAACGCTGGCGTAGTTCATGTTCGGTTGGCAACATATCGCCCGGCTTGTAAACACCCTGGGCAATGTCTTCGCGCACCGTTGCGGCTAACCAGCGATAGAGCGGGGAAAAACGATTAGGAGGCATAGCTAGTTCCTCGTCGAACTATGTATTAATACATTATTACATTAATTAAATTCTAACATGGATGCTAAACGGTGTCAAGAGGAGACCAAAAATTTAGGCACGAGTTCGGACCGCCAATTTCGTTTGCATTTTGCCACACGCCTCACTCGGCGTTATAATCGCCCACACATCTTTTACGCGAGGAGCGACTTGTGGGCATGGCACTTGTGGTTCACGGCGGCGCGGGCGAAATTGAAACGGTGGCGGAACACCAACGCGGCGTTGCGCTTGCCGCGCAGATCGGTTGGCAAGTTTTACTTGACGGCGGCTCGGCGCACGATGCGGTCCAAGCGGCGATTATTTCGATGGAAGACGATCCGGCATTTGATGCTGGGTACGGCTCGGTACTCAATCGTGATGGTGTGGTCGAGATGGATGCGAGCATGATGGATGGGCGCACGCTCGACGCGGGTTCGGTTGCCGGCGTGCAACGCGTGAAAAATGTCATCGTTCTTGCGCGCCGTGTGATGGCAAGTGAGCACACATTTTTGATTGGTGCCGGCGCGGAACGATTCGCGCAAGAGCACGGTATTGCGCTCGTGGAAAATGAATCGCTCCGCGCTCCCAGCGCAATTCAAGACTGGAAAAATTTTTCGATCAATCCGCCACCTGCTCATACCTCACAGTTCATCGAACCAAAAGGCACGGTCGGTTGCGTCGCCGTAGACGGCGCGGGCAATATTGTTGCCGGCACTTCGACCGGCGGCATGGCGTACAAACCTGCCGGGCGCGTCGGCGATTCGCCCATCATCGGCGCGGGCACGTACGCGGACAACTGGCTCGGCGGCGCGTCCTCGACCGGCTGGGGCGAAGCCATCACGCGTGTTGTCATGGCAAAGTTTGCGATTGACCAACTTGCCAACGACACCGAGCCGAGCGTCGCCGCGCGTGCCGCAATCGAGCACCTCGCGCGGCGCGTGGGCGGAACCGGTGGCATCATCCTCGCCGACCGATTTGGACGTATCGGCATTTGCTACAATACGCCTCGCATGGCGCGCGCGTACATCACCGACCAGTCGCCGCACGTCATCGCCGTGTGCTAGCGATTGTGGTTGTCATAAGCATCCGGGCGCAGAAATCGGTTTCGGATCGCGAATGACCGCAAATTGATTTAATCCACAAATCACGCCAAGAACCACCAAATCTGCGGGAATTGGCGTGATTTGTGGATTTGCTTTTGTATTGGGTTCTAGTGTGAGCCATCTGCAAATAAATCGCAAAAAAGTATTGACTTGACTTGTTTATTGTCATATAATCTGCGACAGAGGCGGGGTGGCTCCTGTCTCAATTTTATTGTTTACTACCGGGTTGGATGGCTCCGTCGGATAATCTAGTGGGTGGTGTTGGCAGAATGGCTAAAAAAGCAACTAGCGCAAAAACTGAAAAGACTGTGAAACGTCCCGTGAAACGCCAAGAAACTGGCGAACGCGACGAAAAGAAACCACGTTCGCAAGCCGCGCAGACCTTGCGCGCCGCTTTGGCGCGTCTTAAAACGCCTGGTGCGCCGACCGCACAAACCGACGAAGAATTTTCGCTCGCCGAAGAGCTGATCAAAAAAGGCAAAGAGCAGGGCTATTTAACGCAGGACGATATTCTTTCGCTTTTCCCGCAAGCCGAATCTAGTCTCGAACAACTCGAAGAGATGTACATTGTGCTCTTTGACGAAGGCATCCCAGTTGTCGAGGCGGAAAAGGCGCACGATGAGAACGAAGCCAAAGCCGAAGAACCGAAAGAAGATTTCGACCTGAGTGCGATTGGCATTGACGACACGGTTTCGCTTTATCTCAAAGAAATTTCGCGTATTCCTCTGCTGACCGCCGAGCAAGAAGTGGAATACGCGCGCGGGATGGAGACCGGGAAAAAAGCGCGTTTTCGCCTGACCAAGAATCATGTTCAAGCCGCCGAGCGCGCTCGCCTCGAAGAAAAAATTCGCGAAGGCGACCTGTATCGCCAGAAATTGATCAAGGCGAATTTCCGTCTCGTCGTTTCGATTGAGAAAAAGTACATCGGGCGGGGTGTGTCGTTCCTCGATTTAATCCAGGAAGGCAACATCGGTTTGATTCGCGCGGTCGAAAAGTTCGATCATCATCGCGGTTTCAAATTCTCGACGTACGCGACGTGGTGGATTCGCCAGGCAATCACGCGCGCGATTGCCGATCAAGGTCGCACGATTCGCGTGCCCGTGCACATGTGCGAACGCATCAACAAGTTGACACGCGTCTCGCGCCAACTTGTGCAGGAACTGGGTCGCGAGCCGACGAGCGAAGAAATTGCGACCGAACTCAATACGACCTCGCGCAAGGTCGAACGCATCATCAAAATCTCGCAGCGTCCGCTCTCACTCGAAATGCCGGTCGGCGAAGAACAAGACTCGCATCTCGGTGATTTCATCCCGGACGAAATGACCCTGGGTCCGACCGACGCGGCATCGCATCAACTCTTGCGCGAGCAGATGGAAGAAATTCTCACATCGCTCTCGCCACGCGAAGGGCGTGTTCTGCAATTACGCTTTGGGCTGAAAGACGGCAAAGCGCACACGCTCGAAGAAGTCGGCAAGAAATTCGGCGTCACGCGCGAACGCATCCGCCAGATCGAAGCCAAAGCGTTGCGTAAATTGCGCCACCCGTCGCGCTCACGCAAGTTGCGCGATTATCTCGAATAAAAGTAAAACCTTCCAGGTTTTGGCGACCTGGAAGGTTTTTTATTTCCCCGGCGAAGCCGGCAATGCACACAATTCGATTTACAATCCCAAACTGGTTGTCGCGATGCAAGATACGAATGCCGGCAAGCTTGCCGAGTCTAACATTGTGTTGAATGCGCGTTAATTGCGAACGGCGCAAATCAAGTGTCATCCGGGTGAAAGATCACCCGGATGATTTTGCACGATGATTGGACACTCGTCGCAAATCATGTTATCATCGTCCCGTTTGAATTTTGCCCGGAGCATTTTCCATGCCAACTCTAACGCCCGCTTGGGTACACGACGCCATCATCTATGAAATTTTTCCCGACCGCTTTGCCACCAGTCCACGCGTCGAAAAACCAACCAATCTCGAATCCTGGGACAGCGCGCCGACGATCTTTGGTTTCAAAGGCGGCGACCTGCTCGGCGTGGTCGAGCGTCTCGATTATTTAAAAACGCTCGGCGTCAACACACTGTACTTTACGCCCATCTTTCAATCCGCCGCGAACCATCGCTATCATACGCACGATTATTTTCAAATTGATCCGATCCTCGGCGGTAACACGGCGTTCCAGGAATTGCTCGATGCGGCACACGCGCGCGGGATGCGTGTGATCCTCGACGGCGTGTTCAATCATGCGAGTCGCGGATTTTATCAATTCAATCATGCACTAGAGAACGGCGCGCAATCGCCGTACCGCGATTGGTTCAACTTTCACGGTTTC
>CAZPIR010000093.1:5576-7210 GCA_964586085.1 uncultured Anaerolineaceae bacterium
CGCGCGTACGAGCATGGCAGTAACTATGATGCGTGGTGGGGCATTCCGGCTTTACCCAAGTTCAATCATCGCAACCCGCAGGTGCGCGAATTTATTTTTCGTGTCGCGGAATATTGGACGCGCTTTGGCATTGACGGTTGGCGGCTCGATGTGCCGGGCGAAATTGACGACGACGAATTTTGGCGTGAGTTTCGTCGTCGCATCAAAGCGATTCAGCCCGAAGCATACATTGTCGGCGAAGTGTGGCAACGCGCCGACCGCTGGTTGCAGGGCGATCAGTTCGACGCCGTGATGAATTATCAATTCACGCGCGCGGCAATCGGCTTTTTCTCCGAACTTGATGACCATGCGCGCTGGTTGATTCGCGATCACGTGTACGGCGATGTGCCGCCGATGGACGCAAACAATTTTGCGCGCGCGCTCGCCGATCAACTCAAATGGTATCCTGAAGAAATCACTTTTGCGCAAATGAACTTGCTTGACAGTCACGACACTGTGCGTTTTCTCACTCTGTTGCGCGGCGACATTGCTGCGTTCAAACTTGCTCTGCTTGCGCTGTTCACGTTTGTCGGCGCGCCCCTGCTGTACTATGGCGATGAGATTGCGCTCGAAGGCGGTAAAGACCCGGACAATCGGCGCGGGATGATCTGGGATCCGGCGCGCATCAATCGCGAGATGTTTGATTGGACGAGCCGACTCGCGGCGGCGCGCACAAAACACATTGCTCTGCGACGCGGCACGTTCGAGGTGTTGTACGCCGAAGGCAAGGTCATCGTGTACGCGCGTCAATGCAAAGGCAATGTCGCACTTGTCGCGCTCAACGCGAGCCGCGAACCGGTGACGCTCGATGTGCGCGTGGACGATCTGGCCGTGAGCGGAACGCGGTTGAGTGAGGAATGGACGCGCGAAGAAATTATGGTGCAGGATGGATTTGCGCGCGGTATCCATTTGCCCGCGCGCACTGGCGCGTTGTTTGTCGCGTGAAAAATTACCCGCCCTCAAATCGAGAGCGGGTTTTGATTTTATTCTGCGTTCGTCCGCGTTTGTCCGCGTCCAATCCAAAGCATTATTTCACGTATCGTTTGAACCACGCGACGATGCGTTCGAGGCGTTCCTTGCGATGCTTGGGCTTGCCACTGCGCGACAATTCGTGCGTCTCATCGGGAAAGCGTACCAATTCAGTGGGCACCCCCAGTTTTTTGAGCGAGATGTAGAATTGCTCGCCCTGTTCAATTGGGCAACGCAAATCTTTTTCGCTGTGCAGAATCAAGGTCGGTGTTTTGCAATTCGCCACGTGCGTGATGGGCGAGTGTTGCAGATATTCCTCCGCATTGTTCCAGGGTTCGCCGCCCACGTACCAACTCGACGCAAAGAAATGTCCGATGTCGCTTGTGCCATAGAACGAATAGAAATTATTCAGCGCGCGCATCGAGATCGCCGCCTTGAAACGATCCGTGTGCGTGATGATCCAGCTCGTCATGTAACCGCCGTACGAACCGCCCGCGACGCCGCTCTTTTTCGCATCGAGCCAGGGATATTTTTTCAGCGCGGCATCGAACGCCGCCATCACATCGCGATAATCGCGCCCGCCCCAATCTTTGCCAATGCACGCGGAGAACTCTTGCCCGTACCCT
>CAZPIR010000093.1:7220-10010 GCA_964586085.1 uncultured Anaerolineaceae bacterium
TGTTTCGCCGTACGCGCTGTGTGGTCCGCCGTGAATTTGCAAAACGACCGGATATTTTTTTCCCGGTTTCCAATTCGCCGGCTTCATCAACCACGTGTCAATTTTCACGCCTTCATTTTCGACGATGAATTTTTCCGGCTTGACGACCTGGACATCCGCGAGCGACTCGGCGTTGACGCGCGTGATTTGTTTCAGCGCGCCGTTCGGTGTCGCGACGAATAAATCATTTGGCTTGGTCGCGTCGCCGATGACGAGCGCGAAACGATTCGCCGCGCGCGAGTACGCGTACGCGAGCAGGTGATGCTCGCCGCGTGTGATTTGTTTGACTGCGCCGCCACTCGCCGGCACGGCGAACAGATTACTCGTGCCGTTACTCGTCGCCGCGAAATAAATCGTCTTGCCATCTTTCGACCACGCAGGCGCGGCGGGCGCGTGCTCGCCCGAACGCAAATCGCCCGCCAGCGACACGCCGAGCGTGCGATCAAATTCGGCGGTGAGCACGTTCGCTTTGCCACCCTGCGCCGGCATCACGTACACCTTGGCTTCGGTCACATGCGCGAATTCGTTTTCGTGAGCAAAGAACGCAAGCCATTTGCCATCCGGCGAAAATGCCGGCGAACTTGCCGGACCCTTGCGGCGCGTGAGACGTTTGATCGCGCCACCCTTGGCGGGCACCGACCACAAATCGTTCCAGGGTTGCTCATCCGCTTGTGCCGAACGATTTGCCGCGCACACGAGTGTTTTGCTGTCGGGCGACCAGACCGGCGAACCATGATTGAAATTGCCGCGCGTCAATTGGCGCGACTTGCCATCGCCGACTTGCACCACGTTAATGTGTCGCCAACCATAATCCCACAAACCCTCGTCGTTCGATTTGTAATTGAGTCGCGTGTACGATTTCACATCCGAGCCATCACGAAAATCATTCGCCGCTTTGGTTTCTTGTGTGATGACCTTGGACGTGTACGCAATCATCGTTCCGTCCGGCGACCAGACCGGCGCACTGGGTCGCGTGGCATCGTCGGTCAAGCGAATCGCTTCGCCGCCGCTGAGTGAAATGCGATACAGTTGATCTTTCTTGTCCTTGTCGCGGTCGGAGGCGAACGCGAGCCACTTGCCATCGGGCGACCAACGTGGCGCGCGATCCTTGCCCTCGCCGAATGTGAATTGGCGCGGCGCGGCAGAGCCGTCGCTTGGCACAAGCCAGATGTGCGACGAGTACGCATCGCGTTCCAGGTCGGGCGTGACCAGGACGAATGCAATCGTTTTGCCATCGGGCGAAATTTGTGGATCGGAAATCAATTTGATTTTGAACAAATCGTCAATCGTGATGACGCGCTTCATGGAAATCTCCTTGAGCAAGATGTTCGCATTATACTCCGAATTCCGGCAAACAAAAACACTCGACACGCGGTCGAGTGTTTTTATAACGAACGATTTTTTCAATTCACTTTGGCGCGGATGCGACTGCCGAAACGAAACCAGGTGATGCGTCCGTTGATGTCGCGCAAAAATTCGCCTTGCAAATTTTTCGCTTGCCCATCGAGCGCGAGCACGTGGTCTGTGCCGATGAATGCGAAACGCGAGGGTGGGGGAGCCGGTAAGGGCGGCGAATCTTTTGCCGGAAATCCGCCTTTCGGTGTCGTGTGCAGAACGAGTTCGTGATTTTCGATTGCCAGCTTAATGTCGGCGAGCGCGCTTGTGTACGCGCCGGCGTACTCGTCAAGTTGCGCGTCGTTCATCGCAACGATGCTTGGCTCTGAATTGGGAATGCCCAGGTACAATTCCTGTGCGAGCGCGATGATCTCACGATGCAATTCGCCGCCGCGATTCGCGTTTGTGAGCACAGTGATCGCAAACCCGCGTGCAGGCACGAACATGAACGCTGAGAGTTGTCCATTCGTCGCGCCGCCGTGACGCACAATTTTTATATCGTTGATCTCTTTGGTGAACCACGCCACGCCCATTTTTTCGCCGAGCGCGGCGGGCACACGCGGCGTTTGCATTTCGGCAAGCGACTCGCGCGAGAGAATGCCTGCGCCGTCGTTCATGTGGAAACGCGCGTACTGCAATTGATCGCGCACGGTCGAAGCAATGCCGCCGACACAATTCGCGGTGCGCGCCACGGGCCACGGTCGCGCGACAACCGCTTTGCCATCCATCTCATTGTGTCCAACCGCAAAGCGATACGTCATTACATCTTTCGGAAACACGAATGACATTTTCAAGCCGAGCGGATCGAGCACGAATTCTTGCAGAGCGGCTTCGTATGTTTTGCCGGTGACGGCTTCGATTACACGACCGGCAACGCCAAAGCCGGCGTTGTTGTACGACCACATCTCGCCGAGCGGGGTGAGTTGCGGCAGTTCGATCATCTTGGCAACGTAACGCGCGAGCGCATCATCACCATCACCCAGGTCGTCGAAATAATCGCCGAGCCAGCCGCCGGTGTGTGTGAACAGGTGTCGCAAAGTCACACGCGCGGCGACGCTCTCGTCGCGCAAACGAAAATCGGGGAGATACGTGCGAATCGGCACGTCGAGCGCGAGCTTGCCTTGTTCGACCAATCGCATCGCGAGTGTTGCGGTAAATGTTTTCGTCGTCGAGCCGATTTGAAAAAGCGTGTCCGCATCCACCGCGAGCGGATGATCTACATTCGTCACGCCAAACCCGGCGACATGCTCGCGTCCATTTTCGAGAATGCCGAATGCCACACCTGGGACGTTGAATCGTTGCATCGCGTCGGTCACGCGTTCGCTCAGTACAGAAAAGCTGTCAGACATGAGTTTA
>CAZPIR010000094.1:0-6816 GCA_964586085.1 uncultured Anaerolineaceae bacterium
AACGCCGCATCCGGATTCGTGCCGCGAAACGCACGCGTGGTGAAGTCTGCGATGCGCCGCCCGACCTCAAATGATTTGCGTCCGTCGCCGAAATGCGCACGGATGAATTGACGTGCGCGGTCAACATCCTGGGTCTCGACTCGGTGAGTTTTCTCAACTATCGCGATTCAGGTATGCCCGGCTCGCCGGACAATCGGCATCCCGATTCGCTCGTGTCCGCGCCGCGCGATGAGGTCGCGCGCAAGGTCGCCGTGTTCATTCGCCGGCTCAAGCCCCAAGTCGTCGTCACATTCGACCCGATTGGCGGCTATCGCCATCCCGATCACATCGCGATTCACAACGCGACGGTGGATGCGTTCCAAATTGCCGGCGATGCAAAAATCGAGCTTGATGATTTAACACCGCACACGCCACAGAAATTGTACTTTACGACGTTTCCGCGCGGCTTTATGCGTTTCGCGGTGCGCGGTCTCAAACTCATCGGACGCGACCCGAAACGCTTTGGCAAAAATGGTGACATTGATTTGGAATCACTTGTGAATGTGGATTATCCGATTCACGCGCGCGTGCCGATTGGCGACGTGCTCGAACAAAAACAGCGCGCAACCGCATGTCATTCGAGCCAACTCGCCGGGATGGGCGGACGCACGGCGCGTCTGTTCCAAAAACTTTTTGCAAGCGAAGAGACATTCATGCGCGCAATTCCGGTCGAGCCGCCGGCACACGTCGAAAAAGATTTGTTTGAGGGCATCTAAATTGCGCGGATGCGTACAAAAAATTAAAGGACGAAGGCGATTGCCCTCGTCCTTTTTGATTGCGTGAAAAAATCAAATTGCTTTTTTTGTTTCGCGGATTCGCAAAACCATTGCCGAGCCGATGATAAAGCCAACAATCGAAACAATGAACATGAAGGTAAAGCCACTCCCGTACGATTGCCCGTTGAGCAAACTAATCGCGGTACCGAGTAACGATGTGACGACCGTCGCGCCGGCAGTAGCGATGTTGGTCAGACCCAGGAAATGCGCGGCTTGATCGGGCGGCGTCAACTCGACTGCCCACGCCCAGTTCGCGCTCGTAAACAAACCCATGCCAACGCCAAGCAATGCGCCCGCAATCGTCAAGTCGTGAATCGGTTGAAAGGGCAAACTGATCCAAGGCACGTTGCGTGTGAACAACAACACGACCGCGCCACAACTCGCGATGATGCCGCCGAGCGCATTGACCGGGCGACGTCCCCAGCGATCCGAAAGCGGTCCGGCGAGCAAGGTGGCGACGATGAGTACGAGCACGACCGTCGTCAACAATTCGCCTTGCAAACTCACGGCGGCTTTGATCATTTGGTCGAGGTTGCCGGTGTTGGCAACCAATATTTTCTGGAAATAAAATTGCGCATTGTTCGAAATGACCGCCAGCGCACCCAGGATGGTCAGGCGCGATGCGACGAGCCACGCAAAATCGGGGTGCGCGCGCGTGAACGCGATTGCCTGGGGCAATAATTGGTTGAACGCAAACAGGGTGCGCGTTGGATTCGCGCGCGCGTGGAGGGTTGGCTCACGAACGGTGAGGACGTTGATAAGCATGGTGCCGACAAGCACCCCGGCAATCACCATGACCATCGTTTTGATGTTTGTGTCCAGGTCGGTGCTGGCATTGCTGACGATGATTGGCGTGACGAGCGCAATCGCAATCAACCCCAACGTGTCTACGGCTTGCTTGATGCCGGAAGCGACACCGTACTGCGATTCGGGAACCAGGTCGGGCAAGAGACCTTGATACGGACCGTGCGCGACGTTCGACGAAAATTGAAGCAGGCAGTACGCAATGAGCAAAAACCAAAAGTTGGGCGCGAACGCAATCGCCGCGAGAAAAATCAAATCGGCGAGCGTGCCGCCGACGACAAAGGGACGCCGGCGCCCCCAGCGCGTCGAGACCTTGTCGCTCACAGCGCCGGCGACTGGTTGCACAATCGTGGCGACGAGCAGACCGGCGAAACTCAACACACCGAAAGCGGCTTCGGCATTGTCACTTCCGCCCATGTACGGTTGCGGCACGATGGTCTGAAGCACAAAACGTCCCAGCCCATTCCACAAAAACGAAATGCCGAAATAGTACAGATTAAAGGTGATCAAATCGAATGTGCGAAATGATTTCATTTTTTATTTTTTCCTATGCTAATATCATACCACGCTCGCGGGATACACGCAACGCTGAATTTTGCGTGATATGCTTTTGACGCATCAAACGTACTCGACTATAATTCGCGGCGATGAAACAAATCGCAAATCCACTCGAACGATTTTCGATCTTTGCCATCACCGTTCTCTTCCTCGTCGCCGGGTGCAGTATCTTGCCCGGCGATTCTGCAACTCCCACGCCCGCATTCACACCCACACCCGTCACGTTCGCCGAAGACACCGCGCGCGCGTACCTCAAAGCGTGGGCAGAGGGCGACTATGCCGCGATGTACTCGATGGTCGCGCCGAGTCGCAAGGAAACCATCACGGCAGACCAATTCGTGTCGCGCTACAAGGGCATTGTCAGCGAGGCGACAATCACCGCGTTCAAACCGTCCTTTGGTTCGGCGCATGAAGAAGGCAACGAAGCGGTGACATCATTTTCGCTCGTCGTCGAAACGTACGCGGCGGGTACGCTCAAGCAGGACAACACGATGCAGTTGCGCCGCGAGAATGGTCGCTGGGGCGTGATGTGGCATCCTGGGTTGATTCTCACCGAACTCACCGGCGGCGGGAGCGTGCGTTTTTATCCGGTCGCGTCCGCCCGTGCCGACATTTATGATCGCAAGGGTCGCCCGTTCACGCAAGCGCAAGAACTCGTTGAGATTCAGGTTGTGCCGGCAGAAATGAAAAATGAAAGCGGGGTCTTGTCCACGCTCTCGAAATTGTTTGGACAACAGCCCGGTGTCATTAAAGCAAATTACGGCAAGTATCCCGGCGATTGGCGCACACCCATCGGCACGCTTACGCGCGACCAGGTGCGCGCGAATGCGGATGCGCTCAATCAACCCGGCATTTATTCGGACAAGGTGCAGTACTCGCGCATCTATCCGCGCGGCGCGGCGGCGGCGCACGCAATTGGGTACGCCGGACCGATCACCGCCGAAGAGTTGGAAAAATTACGCATCAAGGGTTATCGTGAGAACGATGTGACCGGCAAGTCGGGGCTCGAATTGTGGGGCGAGCAATACCTGGCTGGTCAGCGCGGCGGCAAACTCGTTGTGCTTTCGTCGAGCGGCGCCATCACGGCAACGCTCGCCAACATTCCGGCGAAACAAAGCCAAAGCATTTACACCACGCTCGACGCTGATTTGCAAGACATTGTGGACAAGGCGCTCGGCGCGCGCGCGGGCGCGGTCGTTGTGCTCGACGTGTCGAATGGCGACGTGCTCGCGATGGCAAGCCATCCGAGTTACGATCTCAACTGGCAAAAACTTTCGACCCAGGAACGACGCGCGATCATCAACAACCCGGACGATCCATTCATCAATCGCGCGGCGCAGAGTGCGTTCCCGCCCGGCTCGGTGTTCAAGATTGTGCCGTACACGGCGGCGATTGAAAAGGGCGGCTATACGTCGAACTCGATGTTCAACGACCCAGGATACTGGGATGGTTTGGGCGAATCGTATCGCAAGTACGATTGGACGTGGCCCATCACCGGTAAGGGGCACGGAACAATTTCCTTGTTCGATGCAATTGTCGAATCGTGCGACGTTGCGTTTTATCAAATCGGTTTCAAACTGTATCAACAAGACAAGACCTTGCTCGGCACGTACGCGCGCGGATTTGGTCTTGGCACCGAGACCGGCATCGAGATCGGCGAAGCGGCGGGCATTGTGCCCGATGCGAACGCGGCGGGCTGGCGCGCCGGTGATGCGGTCAACATGGTGATCGGGCAAGGCACGATGCTTTCCTCCCCACTCCAAATCGCCAATATGTTTGCGGCGGTGGCGAATGGCGGCACCTTGTATCGCCCTCATCTTGTCGCGCGCATCAGCAGTCTTGCGAGCGGCACCGAAAAAATCATCCAGCCCGAAGTGCGTGGCAAATTACCAATTTCGCCGAACACGCTCGCGACGATGAAAGGCGCACTGCAACGAGTGGTGAGCGACCCGGATGGCACGGCGTACACCGCGTTCAAGGGATCGAAAATTGCGATGGCGGGCAAGACCGGGACAGCGGAAATTACAAAAACCGGGGAACCACATTCCTGGTTCGTGGGATACGCGCCGGCTGACAAGCCGCGCATCGCCGTTGTCGTGCTCGCCGAGCATGGCGGCGAAGGTTCCAAAACCGCCGCGCCCATTTTCCGCGAGATCGTCGAAAAATATTTTGCGTTGCCGAATAAATAATGTAAGGGCGAAGCATCGCTCTCCGTTTCGCATCGGGGACGGAGCGCTTCGCCCTTACCAAACGAGGAACGATGTACACCACCGCAGTCAAACGTGATTTTGTCGCGCAACATTTTTTAGTTGGCGGCGATTGGGGCGCGGAAAATTCAAAGCACTCGCATCACTATGTTATCGAGGTACAACTTGCCGGCGCATCGCTCGATGAGCATGGTTATCTCGTTGACATCGTGGACATTACGCGCGCGCTCGATGAGTTGTGCGCGCGCTATCGCGACCAGACACTGAACGAACTGCCGGAATTTGCCGGCTTGAATCCCAGCATCGAACATTTCGCGCGCATCCTGTGCCAGGCATACTCGTCCCGCATTTACGCGCCGAACATTTCACACTTGCGTTTGCAAATCTGGGAAAACGATATTGCGTGGTCGGCGTACGAAGAAGATTTGCATCATTAGAGATTAACCGCCAAGGACGCAACACTTGCCCTGGCGGAACGCCAGTGCCAGGGAGAACGCCAAGGTTTATTTTTTTCTTTGCGCCTTGGCGTCTTTGCGGTGAAAAAATTGCGCATCGGACTCGTCATCTACGGCTCGCTCGACACCGTGTCGGGCGGATATTTGTACGACCGCGAACTGGTCACGCATTTGCGACGCGCGGGCGACACAGTCGAAATCATTTCGATGCCCTGGCGCAACTATGCGCGTCATCTCCTCGATAATTTCTTCTCAAAAATTTTTCGCCATCTGGTAGATTCATCCTTCGACGTTCTTTTGCAAGACGAACTGAATCATCCCTCGTTCGCATTCCTCAACCCACGCTTGCGCGCGACAACACGCGCGCCGATCATTTCGATTGTGCACCACTTGCGCTGTTACGAAGTGAATCCCAGGTTGCTTGATGCGATTTATCGGCGCATCGAACGACGCTATCTTGCAAGCGTGGATGGTTTCATCTTCAACAGCACGACGACGCGCGATGCAGTGAGCGATGTTCTCGGCGCGACACCCGCGCGCTCGATTGTCGCATACCCCGCCGGCAATCGGTTCGACCCAGACATCACGGACGCAGGAATTGAATCACGCGCGCAACAATCACACGCATTGCGAATTGTGTTTGTCGGCAATCTCATTGCGCGCAAGGGCTTGCACGTTTTGCTCGACGCACTTGCAACATTGCCGCGCGAAAATTTTGAATTGACCGTCGTGGGAAATCCAAATGTGGATGCGCGTTACGCGCGCGCGATTCAAACGCAAATTGCGCGGCTGGGTCTATCGAACGTGCGCTTGCTGGGGAAACTCGACGATGCGGCGTTGGCGCACACGCTCGCGCAGAGCGATGTGCTTGCAGTGCCGTCGGAGTACGAAGGGTTTGGCATCGTTTATCTTGAGGCGATGAGTTTTGGCTTGCCGGCGATTGCGTCCACATCGGGCGCGGCGCGCGAAATTATCGCGGACAGGGAAAATGGTTTTCTCGTCGCGCCGAACGATGCGGACATGCTCACCGTACGTTTGAGCGAATTACATCACGACCGCGCACGGCTCGCTCGAATGAGTACCGCCGCGCGCGAACGATTTCTCGCACACCCGACCTGGGACATGAGCATGGCGCGCGTACGCGAGTGGTTGAAAAGTTCATCGCTTTGAACAGATAAAGCATTCGCTGTTAAAAAACGCGTCGCTGATTTTGATCTAGTCGAACGGCATTTGACAAACCATTCTTCTCCATCTATCATCGCGTCATCGTATACCTATGACTGACCAACTCCTCGCCACCAAATTTTATATTCCCACCGCACGCGCCAATATTGTCAATCGGTCGCAACTCATTGAGCGATTGAACGATGGCGTGCAACAGGGTCATCGTTTGACGCTTGTGTCCGCGCCCGCAGGATTTGGCAAGACCACGCTCGTTGCCAGTTGGCTCAACACCTCGGCGCTGATTGAGCATTTCAAAAAATGTTGGCTCGCTCTCGATTCAAACGACAGCACGCCTTCCTCTTTTGTCGTCTATTTTGTCTCTGCACTCCAAACCGCGAGTCCACAAATCGGTAACGTGGCGCGCGCCGTAATCGAATCCGCACAAACGCCACCACTCGAAACGATTTTCGTGTCGCTCGTCAACGACATTGCCGCGTTGAACGAGCCAATTATTTTCGTCCTCGACGATTATCACGTCATCGCCAACCCCAAGATTCATCGCGCACTCGATTTTTTTATTGACCATCTCCCGCCGAATTTTCATTTGGTGATGACGACACGCCAAGACCCGCCGTTGGCATTGTCGCGTTTGCGCGTGCGCGGACAACTCACCGAGATTCGCGCGGCGAACTTGCAGTTTTCGCAAATCGAGTCCGACGAATTTTTGAATCGCCTGATGGCTGGGGGGCTGAGTCAAACCGATGGGACAGCACTCTCCGACGAACCGCTCCGTAGCCAGTCCCGCAGGGCCAC
>CAZPIR010000094.1:6826-9903 GCA_964586085.1 uncultured Anaerolineaceae bacterium
TCGAGTCCGACGAATTTTTTAATCGTTTGATGGCACTGGGTCTGACTCAAACAGATGTGACAGCATTATCCGAACGCACCGAAGGTTGGATTGCTGGGTTACGACTCGCGGCACTCGCGCTCGAAAACGAAAACGACAAGCACGAATTCATCAACGCGTTCACGGCGAGCAACCGTTTCTTGACCGATTATTTGCTCGACGAAGTATTGTCGCGGCAAGAGCCGCAGCTCTACGAATTTCTCTTGCGCACCTCGATTTTGCACCGATTCAGTGCGGCGATGTGCGATAGCATTGTCGGCGAAAATATCGGCACGCCAATGTTGCGGCGACTCGAACAATCGAATTTGTTTCTCGTGTCCCTCGACCGCGAGCGACAATGGTATCGTTATCATCACTTGTTCGCGCAATTTTTGCAGATGCGCTTGAAAGAATCGGAACTGCATCTCATCCCGACGCTGTATCAACGCGCGATGGATTGGTGCATCGCACAAGGTTTGGAACGCGAAGCATTGGCGTACGCGATGGAATCGCACGACAATGTACGTGCCGCTGAACTCATCGAAAAGCTAGCGCCGCAGGTGTTGAGCACAGCGGGCGCATCCCAGGTTCTCGAATGGCTCGCGGCTCTGCCCGAAGCGTTGGTTAAACAACGTCCGTATCTGTGTTTGCATTATGCGTGGGCGTTATCGTTCGTCGCGCAAATGGCGCAAGCCGACGAATATCTCGCGTTCGCCGAAACGGCGTCCACGACAGAATCAAATGAGCAAGCCAGAACAATCATCCTGGGTTACATCGCCGCGCATCGCGCGAATCTCGATTTTTTTCGCGGTGAGTATCAACATACCATCGAAAATGCGCGATTCGCACTCGAACGTCTTCCACAAAACGATGATGTGATTCGCGCGCGGACGTTGACGTTGTTGGCGCACGGCTTGCGTTATGCGGGCGATTTCGCCGCCGCGATTGAGGCGCACGAGCTTGCATCGAGCGTGAGCAAAAAGACAGGCAACCTGTACACCGCGACGTTCAACCTGGGTGGTCTGCAAGAATTATATCGTGAGCGAGGACAGTTGCGCTTGGCAATGGCGACGTGCGAGCGAACCTTGGATTTTGCGCGGCAACGGGTTGGACGCACCGATATTCCTTTTTGCGGATTCACCTATTTCGAGATGGGCGTCATCGAACGCGAATGGAATCATCTCGACCGCGCGCGCGAGTACAGCGAGCAAGGCGAAAAACTCTGCCGCGAGTGGCGTCAAGGTGATGCGCTCGCGATTGGTTTGATGGGCGCGGCGTTTGTGTATCAAGACCTAGGTGAGTACGCTTTGGCGCGACAAGCCTTGGAAGAGGCAAAGCAAATCATCGGCACAATGTTTTCGGCGTGGGGCGCGGCGATGGCGAATGCATTCATCGCACAACTCGATGTGGCGCGTGGCGATGTCGAAGCAGCAAATCGTTGGATGCAGACATGCGGGCTGTCCATTCACGACGAGATTCCGTTCATTCGCCAAGATGATTATCAAACACTTGCCCAGGTTCTAACAGTGCAAGAAAAATTTACGGACGCGTTGGTCGTGTGGGACAAGTTGTATCAATTGCTCAAATCATCTGGGCGTATCGGACGATTGTTTCAAGTGGCGTTGTGGCGTGTGCGTACGTTGGCAGGCGCACATCGTCGCGCTGATGCGCTTGATGCGTTGAAGGAAATGCTTGCGTACGGCGAATCGGAAAATTTTGTGCGTTCGTTTGTGAGCGCGGGACTCGTCATTGCCGATTTGTTGCGCGAATTGCCCGCGAGCGATTATCGCAACCGCTTGCTCGACGCATTTCCTCAATCGCCATCCGCAAATCTGCTCGAACCACTCAGCGAACGCGAGTTGGAAATTTTGCGCTTGATTCAAACTGGGTATTCGAATCAAGAGATTGCAGACAAGTTGGTCATTACGCTCAACACGGTCAAGAAACACACGAGCAACCTCTTTGGCAAACTTGGCGTCACGAGCCGCACGCTGGCGTTGGCGCGCGCGCACGAACTGGGTCTTCTCTAGCGATACTACTTTGGAGTAATCGCTCCTCTTTTTCTTCTCCTCCAAGATTATACTTTTGCGTCCTGACAAACCCGCGTGTGAATGTTACACTGCGGGCATAGTTGTATTTCAGGGGATGCAAAATGTCTAAACTCACTCGCAGAGATTTTTTGAAATTAGCAGGCGCAGGCATCGGCGGTACCGTGGTCGCGTGTAGTGGGATCACGTTCGTTGCGACTCGCGAGCCAGACATTGCAATGCCGCAAAACACATTTGGAGGGAATGCAAAAATGACAGGCAAGGTTCTCGTCGCATACGCGACCAAATCGGGTTCAACGGTACAGGTCGCCGAAACAATCGGCAAGAGTTTGGCGGACAAGGGCGCGACGGTGGACGTGCGTCCCATCAAATCTATTACGAGTCTCGACGGATACCACGCTGTCGTCATCGGTAGTGGCGTACGCATTGGCAAGTGGTTGCCCGAAGCGGTCGAGTTTGTCAAAAAGAATCAAGCGAAATTGAATCAATTGCCAATTGCATTTTTCACCGTGCATCTGCTCAACCTCGATGATAGCGAAGCGAGCAAGCAAGGTCGGCAATTGTACGCGGCGGATGCGCGAACGAGTGTGAATCCCAGGATCGAAGGTTTCTTTGCGGGGAAGATGGAATATGCCAAACTTTCCTGGCTCGAACGATGGATGGCGCAAACGATGAAAGCACAGGAACAAGATTTGCGCGATTGGAACAAGATTAGCACGTGGGCGCAATCCCTCGTACCTAGTGTCATACAAATTTAATCGCATTGAAAGGATGCCAGGATGAAAGCCTCAAACACTTTGATGGTGCTCGCGTGTGTGATTGTGGTGCTCGCCGCCATCGTGGCTGGTGTCGGCGTGTTTTGGAATGATGTGGGCAAGCCGTTTGCATTCACTACTATTCACGGCGAAACGGTGCAACTCGCTGGGCGCGGATTGTATCGTTACGATTCCGCTTTGATTGCCGAAGGATTCCGCGACCGACTGAGATCCATGCAATGTGGACTGCACACGT
>CAZPIR010000095.1:0-1129 GCA_964586085.1 uncultured Anaerolineaceae bacterium
ATTGTTATAACACGTTGGGCAATCCCGAAGCGAGCGAGCGCGCCGCGCAACAATCTCTGACGTTGGCAAATCAAATGATCGGTTTGCCAATTGCGCTGGTCGGCGAAATTCGCGCGCAAGCTGAGTACGATCTGGCAGGCGATGCACGTTATCGGCGCAATCTCACCGAGGCGATGAATCACGCGCAAGCCGCGCTGGCTTTTGCGCGCGAAGCGAAACAGGCGCGGCTCACAAATGTGTGCCTCATGTTTATCGGTGGTTTGTTTTACGACATAGGTGACCTGGATGCGTCGTTCCGCTATCGTCAGGATGCCTTGACTAATTTGCTCGCGATGGGCGATAGTTACATCGCCGCGTACACACTCGCGCATCTTGCCGACATTCATCATTTGCGTTTGGAAGAAGACGCGGCGTTGGAAAAGCTCGAACGTGCAAACGAAACTTTTCGCATCATCGGCGACACGCGCGGACTGGCGAGCGCGGAGAGTGCGCGCACGACATGTTTATTATGGCTCAATCGAATTGATGAGGCGCGCGCGGTGATTGAGAAAACGGTGCAAGAGTTGGAAGGCAAGGGGACGGAACAAATGTGGGGCTATCGCCTCAACAAATTGGCGATAGTGCAATTGGTGCAAGGCAAAACGGACGCGGCGATTACCACTCTGCATCGCGCGCTCGCATTGCCGACAACGCAAACCAAACCGATGATGCGCTTTGAACTGCACGGCACATTGGCGTTTGCACATGCCATCGCGAACGATTACACACAGGCGATGCGTGTGCTCGCGGATGCGCCGCACTTGGAGGGCTTGAGCCGCTGGGTCGAGTTTGATCGCACGTTGAGCGAGAGTTACGTCGCATTGGCGCGCGGCGAGGTGGACACGGCGCGGGCATTAGCAACCCAGGTTTTAGCGAGCGCAGAAATTTTTCCACTCTATCGGCAGAACGCCAAACAATTACTCGGCGCGATTGCATGCGCCCTGCCCACTAACGAATTTCCAAAATTATGGTGGGTTGGTCAAAAATAAAGAATTGCTATTTTTGTCCGGTTGGGATAGACTAGTACCAGCAATAAAAAACATCCGCGAAAAAATTCATGTGCAATCCCGTGACCGCACGTTTCTCCTGC
>CAZPIR010000095.1:1139-9859 GCA_964586085.1 uncultured Anaerolineaceae bacterium
AGAAAAAAAAAACAAGAAAAAATTCGCGGACGCTTTTCTGAATACTGAATTGTGACTACTGATTTACTTGTTGATGTGCATCGGCATGATGACGTGCGTGAAATCATCGCGACCGACCGCGCGCACCACACCCGGACTGGATGATCCAGCCGTTTCGAGCGCGACCTGCGCGGAATGCAACACATTGAGCACATCGCTTAGATAACGCGCGTTGAACGCAATCTCGACCGCATCGCCCTCGATTTGCGCGTCAATCTCACCCAGGTTGTCGCCGGATTCCGCGCTTGTCGCTGTGATCGTCATTTTACCTGCGCCACCATCCGTGCCCGGCGCAATTTGCATCCGCACTGTATTCATCGCCTCGCGCGCAAACACCGAAGACGCCTTGACCGCGCTCTGCCATTCCGCCGTGTTGACCGTCGTGCGTGTCGTGTGGCGTTCGGGAATGATGCGCGTGAAATCCGGGAACACACCTTCGACGAGTTGCGAAACGATTTCGATGTTGGTCAGGTGGAACAACACCTGGGATTGATTTTCGGTCACGGCAATCACGATCGGTTCGTCCTGGTCGCCGCTGACGCGCCCAACTTCTTGGAGTGCTTTGGCGGGCACGATGACACTCGTCGGCACTTCGACTGGTTTGCTCAACGAGGCTTGGCGCACCGACAAGCGAAAACCATCGGCGGCGGCGAACGTGACCCGATTCGCTTCAAACTTGGCGAGCACGCCCGTCAACACCGGACGCGATTCGTCGGTCGCGGCGGCAAACGTCACTTGCTCAATCATCTCGCGCAGAGTGTCCGGTTCGAGTTCGATCTTTTTGCCTTCGCCGACCGTCGGAATAATTGGAAACTCGGCGGCGTCAATGCCCTTGATGTTCGCGTCGTACCGCGCGCATTTCAAATGCAACGTTTGAGTTTTGACGTTGAGCGACATGTCCACGCGCTCGCCCGGCAACGAGTTGACGAAATCAATCAACGTGCGTGCTGGCACGGTCGTCGCGCCATCTTCTTCAACCTTAGCGCCGATCCAACACGTGACGGCAAGTTCCAAATTCGTCGCCGCAATTTTCAAACGACCTTGATCGGTCGCGAGTAAAACATTGCCCAACACCGGCAGGGTCGAACGCGACGCCACCGCGCGGCTAACCACCGACAGACCTTTCGCCAAATTTTCTTGAATGCACGAGACCTTCATTGACCAGACCTCCATGAAAATTGCGGCGTTAGTATACTACAAATAAGAGACAGATGCAACGATGCGTGAAACAACGACCACAACGCGCGCGCGAAAAAATCTAGGCGACTCGGGTGAACGTGTTGCCGCCATGTTCCTGGAACAACGCGGCTATACCATTCTCGCGCGCAACTATCGCACGCGCCTCGGCGAAATTGATTTGATCGCGCAGGACGCGCACGGGCTCGCCTTCGTCGAAGTGCGCACGCGACGCGGCGACCGGCTCGGCGCGCCGGAAGAATCGCTCACGCCGCGCAAACGCGCGCACCTGCTCGGCACCGCGCTCGATTATTTGGCGAATCACACCGAACACGGCGAACGCGCGTGGCGCATTGACCTCGTGGCGATTGAACTGGATCGCGCGGGACGCATCGCGCGGATGAATTTGATTCAAGGCGCGGTAGAAGAATGACCATGACCACACGAACCACTCCCCTCATCGCGATTGTCGGTCCAACTGCCGTGGGCAAATCCGCGCTCGCGATTCGCCTCGCGCAAAAATTTTGCGGCGAAATTATTTCGGCGGACTCGCGCCAGGTGTACCGCGACATGAACATCGGCACCGCCAAACCGTCTGTCGAAGAACTTGCCTGCGTGCCACATCACTTGCTCGATGTCGTCAATCCGAACGAATCATTTTCACTTTCCGAATATCAACACCGCGCCTATATGACGATTGAACAAATTCACGCGCGCAACAAGGTTCCCTTGCTCGTTGGCGGAAGCGGTTTGTACGTGCGCGCCGTGCTCGAAGGTCTGACCATTCCGCGCGTTGCGCCGAACCTGGATCGCCGCGCGGAACTCGAACAGGAAGACACCCACGCATTGTACGCACGACTGTTGCAACTCGATGCGCTCGCCGCGGAACGGATTGACCCGCGCAACAAGCGGCGCGTGATTCGCGCGATCGAAGTGTGCGAAGCGTCTGGCAAACCGATCAGTGAACAACAAACGCGTACCGCGCCGGACTATCGCGTGTTGCGGATTGGGTTGACGATGCCGCGCGAACAACTGTACGAACGCATTAATGCGCGCGTGGACGCGATGATTGACGCCGGACTCGTGGACGAAGTGCGCAGATTGATCGAACGAGGTTACTCGGTGGATTTGCCGGCGATGAGCGGGCTGGGTTATCGGCAGATTGCGCTTTACCTTAACGAAACCGTGCCGCTTGCCGAGGCGGTGCGCTTGCTCAAACGCGACACGCGGCGATTCGTGCATCATCAGTACAGTTGGTTCCGGCTCGACGACGAGCGCATTCATTGGTTCGACGTGTCAACTCCGCGCGAAGATGTGATTTACCATCTTGTCGCGCAACATTTGCACGGAACCGAATCACTTGCTACATCGTCTGATGAGTGATTCGGTTAAACTCAAAACGAGGAGTAGGGATGGCAAGTACGACAATTGATCGAAAACGAATTTTGATTTTGGCGGGCGCGGGTGGATGCGTGTTGGCATTTCTCGCCGTGCTCGTTTTAGGCGGCGGATTTTTTGCGTGGAACACCTTGGCGCTTGCGCCGACCGCAACGGCGACACGCGCGATTCCAACCTTTACACCTACGCGAGTTGCGATGGCGGTCACACCCACTGCGCTCCCCACTCAAACCCCGATTGTCGAATATCAAATCTATGCGAGCAAGACCGCATTCTTTTCGCTCCAATATCCGCGCGGCTGGACGGTGAACGATCAAGAGCAAGCCAAAGCGATGGTCACGTTCACTGCGCCCGACAAGTCCGCGCAACAAAGTGTTTCATTCGGCGCGGCAGGTTCGCAAAACGCCGAGCAAGCCCTGAATAATTTTCTCGCTGACCGCTTTCGCGCGAGCGCGCCGGATGTGCGCGTGCTTTCGCAACGCACCGCTTCCGATGGGAGCGCGCTCGCCGACCTGGAATACACAAGCGCCGACCTCGGACGCGCACGCGGCGTGTTGCGCGTCGTCGTCGTGTCCGGCGGGTTTTACTATGCCGTGCTGTTCTCAACCAAAGCCGATCAATTTGATCGCGCGACCGCCGAAAAATTTGTGGATGGGTTGGGCATCGGCAAATAAAAAACGTCGGGGCGTAGTATCTACGCCCCGACGTTTTTTACGGTTTTTTCATCCACCGCACATTGCCCCAATCGCCTTTTTTCACGTAGACAATTCCCAGGTTGAATACCTGTCCGATGTACCCCGCCCCGTTGTGCGTAAATTCAAACTCATCCGTTTGCGGATAACCCAGCTTGTTCACCTGCGCAAATTTGTAGAGCGCGGCATCCGTGTTGATCGGCATCCAGGTGTACCTGCGCGCTTCGGATCGCGCGACCTGCTCTAATGTCTGCACCGTGTCCCACGCAAATTTGCGGACGAATGCCGGAATCGTTTTCACCGCATCAATCGTGGCTTGCTTTGTCCCCGCGCTTCCGCCGTACCAATCATCCGTACCCCAGCCGAACAAAATCCAGGGCGCGACGGAAAACAAATAATCCGGCAACGGCTCGTCGTTGCTCACGACACCGGTGCGAAACCAATCGAACAGCGAGCGATGATACTGCGCATGAACGCTGGCATCCACCGCCGGGTAACGATTGTCCTCGCGCGCGTTGAACTGCCAGCCGCCCTCGCCGCCAATGATCGGCATGACCAATCCCAGACCATCTTGCATCCACTTGGCAATCGCCAAAAAATTGAGCACACTAATATCATCATCAAGAATCGTGTCGCCGGGATGATCTTGTTGGTTGCGCGCGTCGTACGGATATGCCGGCGGATGATTCGCGCCGTAATTGTGAAGCGCGAACCAGGTCTTTTTCCACAGCGCATCCGTGCGTGGCACGCGCGCGACGACGGCATCGAATTCTTCCTTGCCCATCACTTGCAAACCCGGATAACCACCGGCATTGATCACTGCGCGCGCCGCGCCTTCCCATTTAGGCGCAAACACCGACAAGTAATCATTCGGCATCGTCTTCCATTCGCGCGGATCGCCGGGTTCGTTGAAAACCTGAATGTACGCCGGAATGCCGTTGCGCGTGAGCGCGTTCACATACTTGTCCCATGCGACTGCCGCGCCATCAATCCGACACTGGGGACGAATGAGCGGCATGATGCCCTGCGCCCACAACGCGCGCGCGGCGCGCTCGGCTTGCAATTCGTCGCCCGCGTACACGAGCGTCCACTTGACACCCAGTTCGACAAGGCGTGGCACGTACTCGTTCAGTGCGACATCGCGCAGGTCAAGCCCAAAGTGGATGCCGCGTCCGTTATCATTGCGCGGACGCGGAAAAGTTTTAAGGTGGTCTTGATTTTCACGCGTGATCGAGACAGTTGGGTTGCGCATGGAATTCACTCCGCGATAATTTTTGTGGCGCGCGAATTATAACACAGGTTGGCACACAAATTGACATCGCCCACAATCGCACTATACTCGACCCAAATTCATTCCGCGAGAGTGCCATGTCCATTGATTCGCAAACCATCCATCGCGCCATCGCCAACACGTACGACGAATTGTCCGCCCGGTACGAGCGCATCGTTACGCCAGTCTATCGTCCGCTGGCCAAACGATTACTGCAACACATTGACCTGCGCCCGGGATGGTCAGTGCTCGACGCCGGAACCGGCACCGGCTTGGTCGCTCTGCTTGCCGCGCCGCGTGTCACGCAAACCGGCAAGGTCATCGGCGTAGATGCGTCGGAGCAAATGCTGGCGTTCGCGCGACACAAGGCAAAGCAGTTTGGTTTCGCGCAGTGCGAGTTTCGCGTTGGCGATTTACACGCGCTCGATTTGCCGGACACATCGCTCGATGCGGCGCTCTCGCAATTCGCGTTGCATTACACCGAGCCGGCGCGCGCGCTTGCCGAATTTTATCGCGTGCTCAAACCCGGCGGCACGCTTGCGATGCAAATCTGGGCGATGGATTCATCACAACCGCACAAGACAATGTACGATGTGCTCGCGCCTTATCGCGTGCAAGAAACGACCGAAGCATTGGCACACTTGCGCGCGCAATCGACGCGATCGTACTTGTTTCGGCAAACCTTTGGCTCGATGGAACAAATTGGCGCGGCAGTCAAACTCGCCGGTTTTGAAAATGTCAACGCGCGCCAGGAAGAATATCCCGCGCGCGTCGCTAATGTAGAAGCGTTTTTAGAATTCGCCAATGCGTCGCCGTTATTACATGCCGAAATCACCGCGCTGTCGGCAGAGACTCGCGCGATTTATCTCGATCTAGTACGTGCGGCGCTCGGTCGCTTTGAAACAGCAACCGGATTTGCGTGGACCCTTCACACGATCACGGTGCTAGCCACTCGTTAACCACTAACCGGGCCAAGCACTTGTGATGCGACTAAACAAATTGCCCACCTGACCACCGAAAACCGTAACCAAAAGAACTAGAACAATGACGACTAACAATAAAATTAAAGCGTACTCAACTAGCCCCTGTCCGCGTTCTTTTTTCGGTCGCATAAGTCTCTCCTTTCGGGACCGTCCGTCTTGGCGAACTCGACTCAAGTAAAACACAATTTGGTAAAATAGTTTGTCGAGTTTATAATACTCGGTGTGAACATAAAGGTCAATCCATCAAGGGTACTTGGGCGCGACCGTTGGCTGTACGTTATGCTTGGGCTAGCCGCGCTTGCGTTATATCTCCGCACCATTCCCCCGACCGTGCTCGACGGCGACAGCGGCGAGTACCAGCACATGGCGTACTATCTCGGCGTGCCCCACTCGACCGGCTACCCTCTCTACATTTTGCTCGCCAAATTGTTCACGTTTTTGCCGATTGGCGACGTGGCATATCGCGTCAACTTGTTTTCCGGCATCACCGCCGCGCTCATAGCGCCGCTGATGTACGCGCTCGCGTTCCGCCTCATCCGGCGGCGTTTCCCCGCATTCTTGTCCGCGCTTGCGCTCATCGTCACACCCTCGCTCTGGGGCGCGGCGACACAAGCCGAAGTCTACGCTCTACATTTGCTCCTCGGCGTGCTCGCGATTTTCCTCGCCGTGCGTTGGTACCAAGAAAATCAATCGCACGATTTTTACGCACTCGCGCTCACGTGTGGCTTGGGACTAACACACCATCGCATTTTCGCTTTCCTCGCGCCCGCGCTCCTCGTGATGTTGTGGTTCAATCGCGCGCACGTCAACCGCACGATGATCGGGCGCGCGATTGTGCTCGTTGTGTTGCCGCTCGCGTTGTACGCCTACATCCCAATTCGCGCCGGACAATTGATTACGCAACAAAGTCCGGCAAACTGGGATTTGTACACGCGCGAAGACGCGATGGTCAAGGGCGTGGTGAGCGCGTACTATAATCACACGCCGTACGGATTTTTCAACCTCGTCACCGGGTTCGACAATCGCAACAAGCTTGGTTTCAAATCGCCGCTCGACGAAGCAAACCGGCTCAACCTCGCCACCTCGCTCGCCCTCGACCAGTTTACGCTTGTCGGTGTCGCGCTCGCGATGCTTGGCGCGTGGCAATCGTTCAAGCGCAATCGCCGCGAATTTTTCTTTTTGTTCGTCGTCGCCGCAAGCGTTGGGTTCATCGCGATTTATTTACGCGGCATGTCCACGGTGTACTATTTTTCGATTGCGTACGCGGTGTTTGCATTGTGGCTTGGTTTCGGCGCCGATGCGCTCGTGCAATTCGCCGCGCGCGCGCCGATTAAATATTTTGCGCGCGCAACCGCGTTCGCGCTGTTCGCCATTCCAATTGCCGTGCTCGTTTTACATTTTTCCGAACTCGACCAGAGCCAGTACTATCTCGCGCGCGATAACGCGCAAGCCGTGCTCAACGACAACCTCGCGCCCAACGCCGTTGTCATCGCACCCTGGGAAGTGTCCGAGCCGATGCGTTACTATCAATTCGTCGAACAGCAACGCACCGATTTGCTCATCATCAACATCAGTCCCATCTGGCCCCAGTTTGAAAAGTTAATGAATCGCGCGCGCGAGTTGAATCGTCCATTTTATTTCGTCGAGTTCAACCCTGAACTGCGCGGCGTGTCAGCGCAACGTTCTGTCCAAGCCGTGCCGCTTCCGTTGTCGAACGAGCCGCGTCCGCAATTCAAATTAGTGAACACAAACATTGTGCCGCAAGTAGATGTGCTGGGTTACGACCTAGAACCGAATCCGCCACAACCGGGCAAGCCGACGCGCGTCAACATTTACTATCGCGCGAGCGAGCGCATGTATCCGATGTACTCGTCGCTGTTGAGCGTGAGCGACCTCACCGGCAAACCGGTTGCCGATTACCCAGGTTTTCCGGCATCGTTTTATTTTCCGACGTACCGTTGGCAAGCCGGCGATTTTTATCGCGACGCGTTCACGATTTATTTTCCCAACGATGCGCCGATGGGTTTGTATAATCTCGATTTATTTTGGTACGTCTACGACCTGGACTCGCGCAAGTCCGATTACTCGCGCGAGTCGCACGCCACGCTCGGTGAAATTCGTGTGGGCGATTTGAACGCGGCGAATATCACTCACACGGCAAACACCCATGTCGGCGATGCCATCACATTCCTGGGTTGGAGTGGCACACCGAGTGTTGCGCGCGGACAATCGCTCGTGCTCGATTTGTTCTGGCGCGGCGAACGCGAATTGCGCGACGCGTACACCGTGTTCGTCCATCTCGTTGACGCGAACGGTCACGTCGTCGCCGATGCCGACGCACCGCCCTTGTCCGGCTTGTATCCGACAAATCGTTGGCGCGTCGGCGAAATCGTGCGCGACCGGCACACCGTGAAAATTCCCGACGACCTTGCACCCGGCAATTACTCGCTCGCGATTGGAATGTACTTGCCTGCGACCGGCGCGCGCCTACCCATCGGCACATCGGATAATCTTGTACTGACCCAGGTTTCGATCAAATGACACGCCGCGTTTGGTTCGCTCTGCTCGCGCTCGTGCCTCTGCCTGCCGCATCATTTCTCCTTCAGGACGGTTACTTTCAATCGTCCGACGGGATGATTCACCTCTATCGCTTGTTCGAGTTGGATCGCACCCTGCGCGAAGGAATTTTGTTTCCGCGTTGGTTTCCTCTTTCCGGCTATGGCTATGGCTTGCCCGTGTTCAACTATTATCCGCCACTCGCCTACTATCTCGCCGAAATTTTCAATCTACTCGGCGCAGGGTACATTGGTGCGATAAAATTATTGATCGTCGCGTGTTTGCTCATCGCCGCGTTTGCCATGTTTCTCTTTGCGCGCGATTTGATTGGCGATGCGCCGGCATTCGTCGCGTCCGTCGCGTTCGCGTACTTGCCGTACACCTTGTCCGATGCGTACGTGCGCGGCAATTTTCCTGAACTACTCGCGCTGTCCCTAATTCCACTCGCGCTGTTCACCTTTCGCCGCGTGTTTGAAACCGGGACAACACGTTCGATCATTGTCGCCGCGCTCGCCTTCGCCGCGATTGTCCTTGCGCATCATTTGACCGCAATGCAGTTCGCCGCGTTGTTGCTCGCGTACTTGGTTTGGCTCTTGATTTTTGAAT
>CAZPIR010000096.1:0-9851 GCA_964586085.1 uncultured Anaerolineaceae bacterium
GCACGCGCGCGATTTTCTCCGTCGGGAAATCGTACGTCGCGAGATGTTCGCTCACCCACTCGGCGGCACGCGCGGCGTGATGGTCGCCGCCGTACTGCGGTTTGAATCGGTCGTGCAACCACACCGCCGCGAGTACCACCTCCTCGTCGCCGCCTACAACTTCGAGCAAACGAATGGCATCGCGTTCCACTTGGCGCACATGTTCGAGCCGATAGTTAAAGTACGGCACCGCGTCGGGCGTGGGTCCGGCCCAATGTTCGCGCGCGGCGGTGGTCGTAATCGCGATCAAATCATCGCGTAAGCGAGTCAGCCAATCGGACATGCTTCCTCCGAAAAACAAAACACCGCAAAACCCACCCTGGTGAATTTTGCGGTATCTTGATTAAGCTTCGGCTGGTTTTTCAGCGGCTTGTGGCTTGCGGTCGTCGGTTCGCCTTTCGCGCAACCGCGCAGCTTTACCGTGGCGTCCACGCAAATAGTACAACTGCGCGCGGCGCACGTGAGCGTGCCCTTGCAATTCCACTTTTTCAACACGCGGCGAAGCGAGCAGGAATGTGCGCTCGACACCGATGCCGTGTGAGGCGATGCGGCGGACGGTAAACGCGGCGTTTTCGGTCTTGCCTTTGCGCAGGCGCATCACCGTGCCGATGAAAACCTGAATACGTTCGCGATCACCTTCGACGATGCGCGTATGCACGCGGACACGGTCGCCCGGCGCGAGTTGCGGGATATTCGGATTCGGATCACGTTTGGCAACAGCAGTCACGAGATTCATTTCATACCTTCCTTGAAAACAATGATTGCAAAATACTAAGGTTCCCCAGAGAACGGCGCGGATTATAGCATGGATGAATAAATCACGCAAATTGACCGGCGGGCGCGCCGCCGGTCTCCGTCAAGAACCGCGCAGTTGATCGTGCGCGCTTTCGGCGGCGGCGCGCACAAATTCGTTGAACAACGGATGCGGACGGTCGGGGCGCGATTTGAATTCGGGGTGAAATTGCGAGCCAACCATAAATGGATGGTCGCGCAATTCCGCGATTTCGACGAGCGTGCCATCAGGTGACACACCCGACAAGTCCATTCCGGCTTGGTGCAACATTTCACGGAACGCATTGTTGAATTCAAAACGATGACGATGCCGCTCCGAAATCATTTCCGCGCCGTACGCGCGCGCGGCAATCGTGCCCGGCACGAGCTTGCAGGGATAGCGTCCCAAGCGCATTGTGCCGCCCATGTCGCTGATGCCGCGCTGGTCTGCCATCAAATCAATCACCGGATATTGCGTCGTGCGATCAAACTCGGTCGAGTTGGGTTCGTCACTTTCGAGCGCGTGGCGCGCGAGTTCAATCGTCATAATTTGCATCCCGAGACATAAACCCAGGTATGGAATATGTTGCACGCGCGCATATCGCGCGGCGAGGATCATGCCTTCGATACCGCGATCACCAAAACCACCCGGCACGATAATGCCATCGGCTTGCGCGAGCCGGTCAAAGCCCTTGTTCTTTTCCAAGTCTTCGGACAGAATCCAATCCACCTCAATTGCGCGATGCTGGGCTAACCCGGCGTGGTACAATGCTTCGCGCACACTCATGTACGCGTCCGGCAATTCGACGTACTTGCCGACAATCGCGATTCGCAAAGATTCATTCGGAGTTTTGATGCGCTCAACCAATTCACGCCATGCGGCAAGGTCGGGTGTGGCATCGGGCAAGCCCAGACGTTCGACAACGAATTTGGCAAGCCCAAAGTCTTCGAGAATCAACGGCACGTGATAAATGCTCGACGCGGTGACGAGTGGAATGACCGCGCGTTTGTCCACATCGGTAAAGAGCGCAATTTTTTCGCGCACCGTGTCGTCAATCGGAAAATCGGAACGACACGCAATCACATCCGGCTGAATGCCGATGCCGCGCAATTCCTTGACGCTGTGCTGGGTCGGTTTTGTTTTCAGTTCACCGGTCGAGCCGATATGCGGCAGTAACGTGACATGAATGTACATCGCGTTCTCGCGTCCCACATCTTTACGCATCTGGCGAATGGCTTCGAGAAACGGCAAACTTTCAATGTCGCCGACCGTGCCACCAACTTCGACAATCAACACATCCGCGCCGGACTCGCGCGCGGCAAGCTGAATGCGGCGTTTGATTTCGCTCGTGATGTGCGGGACAACCTGGACGGTACCGCCGAGAAAATCGCCGCGTCGTTCGCGCGCAATCACTTCGCTGTACACCTGCCCGGTCGTCACGTTCGACGCGCGCGTGAGGTTCTCGTCCACGAAACGTTCATAATGTCCCAGGTCGAGATCGGTCTCCGCGCCATCCTCGGTGACGAACACTTCGCCGTGTTGATACGGCGACATGGTGCCCGGGTCTACGTTAATGTACGGGTCGAGCTTTTGAATCGAGACGCGAATGCCGCGTGCTTTGAGCAAGCGTCCCAACGCGGCGACCGTGACGCCCTTGCCAACGGACGAAACGACGCCGCCGGTGCAGAAAATAAATTTTGCCATAATGATTCCCCCTTATCTCACAATAAAAACACGGGGCAAAAATGCTCCGTGTTTTCACGTTTACTCTGCTTGGGCTTGTTTAGATGAGGGCACCAATGTCCGCGGCGGCTTTTTTCATATCGTAAAGAATCAAACCCAGTTTGGCTTCTTTACGCGCGAGCACCGTCAACACAGCTTCTTCGCCTGCCGCCATCAACACGACGTACCCATTTTCGCCGTGAATATAAACTTGATCGAGTACGCCACGTCGCAATTCGGTCGCGATACGATCGCCGAGGGAAAGCATAGCGGCGGACATGGCAGAAACGCGATCCTCTTCCACACCACTGGGTAAATCGGAGGCGACAATCAACCCGTCCGCACTCACGACGGCGGATGCTTCAACATCAGGGCTGGAAGAACGAAAATCGCGCAGGCGATTAACCATGCGTTCGGCACGCGATTTTTGATCCATGGAGAGTCTCCTTTGCGAAACGCAAAAAATGATCCGTTAGATGTTCTGGGAGCTATGCTATCACAATTCGGGCGGACTGTCAACGTGGCACAATGTCAAACGCAAACTGGCGCTTGATGAGAAGCCATAACAAAAAGAGCACGCCTAGCTGGAGCAAGGTATTGAGCGTGCCGCGCTCGGTCACATTGCCGGGCAAGTACGGCAGAATCGCGTAAAAGCCGCCGATGATGACGACGTGCATTGTGTAACTGTACAGCGAGTTTTGTCCGAGCGGCATCAACAGCCAACCGAGTGCACGCTCGAACGGAACCCAAAAGTAAGTCAGCAAAAGATACGCAAACTGGAACACGACGAGCGTGGCAAGCACACGCCCCGGCGCAACGTGACTTTTGCTGAACAAGGTCGCCACCACCCACTCGACATCAATGCCCGGATACAAGCGCTTGAGCGCCACCATTTCGGTCGAGTAAAGATGCAAGAGCCACAAAAAGAGCAAGGTGGCAAGCAGGAAATAGGGCCAGCGCGGTAATCCTTCGATGCGCTTGAAAATCGCTTCGCGGTGATGCCCGAACGCCATCGCCCAAAAGAACAAGAGTTGCCACGCGGCAGGATGAAAGGTCGTGTTGCCGACAATGGGCATGATAATGATTTCTTGCGAATCCACGTACTGAAAGCCCGCCCAGATCAGTAACGAAATGACCATGAGCCAAAGCGTTCGCTTGGAATACAGCAACCACAAGCCGATGGGCGCGAGCGCCATCAAAAACGTGTAGAGCATGGGAATGTCCGCGAGATAGTACGTCTGTTGCAGGAAAATCACGCGGAGTGTAAACATTACTGGGTCACCCAGGTCAACATCTTTTGCCCAGGGCAAATCGAACAGGTCCGAGAGCACCGCCAAAACGAGCGTCATCACCACCGTCAGTTTGTAGAGTGTCCACGCGCGTTGCAATGCCTTGAGCATCGCGGCGCGCAACCCTTCGCGGCGCGCAATGTTGCCGTACACCAAACCGACGACAATGCCGGAAATCAGGACGAAGGCTTCCGCGCCGGACGTGAAAAACTGATTGTTGCCGGTGAGATAGTAGAACCAGGACGTGCCGCCAAAGTGATCCACGACCATCACGAACACGGCAAAACCGCGCAAAAAATCGAGACGCAGGTCACGTTTCTCAGCGCGCGGATAATGCCAGTATGTATCAATGTAACGGAGGATTGCCGGGAATGAAAACTGGCGGAGTGTTTTTTGAATGGGTACGGTTTCGGTTTCCATAGAATTTTTCTCGGAGCACAAACATCGCCAGTATAGCACAGACCGAATGAACGTCAAGCGCACATTTGCGCCGACGGGACGAACAACCGTTTGCCATTGACCAAAGCGAGTCTGTTTCGCGCAGAGGGATTGCCGAGTCTGGACAAATCAACTTGTCGCAGACTCGGCAATTTTTCACTTGACGGTGATCGGTAGAAATAATCGGGAGAGGATTTGGACGGTCTGAGGTTCAATTTTTACAGCGACATCGGTCGTCAATGCATTCGGCAAGGTCAGCGTAAGCGACCCGTTCGAATTGACGGTTTGCGTCAAAAAGATTTGATTCGCCGCAAGGTTCGTGTTCCACCACGTCACGCGATATGCGCCACTGGGAAAATTCGGGATCGTGATGTTGCCGGTTGCCGGCGTAATCGCCAAGTTGTTCACCACATTCTTCCAGGTATGATCGCTGTGCGCGATCCACAAATGCGCTTTACTGTTCGTGAGGTCTTTTTGTCCCCACACGCGTAATTTCGCATTTGCCGCTGTCGCCGCCGCGTTCACATAGTTGCCATTGTTCAGCGGCACATCCTTGATGAACTGATAGTAATTTTTGTACTGGTTGCGATGATCGAAACCGCTGTCGTAAATATGCACGTTGGCGTACCAATAACTTTCGATCAAGCCGGTGGGATTGATGCCGCCCCATACAAAATTGTGCAACCACACCCCGCCCGTGTCGGCGAGCACATCGCTCGTGTACGAATCCGTGTTCGATGCGTTATTCGTCAACCCGGTTTCACCGCGAATGATCGGCTTGTTTGCGCCGCCGGGTTGTTTCGCACCGTACGCGAGACCCAGGTCGTAGGTCGCGAGCGCGGTGTCGTTGAAATGCGTGAGGTCGGTGTCTTTGGGAATGTACGCGTGTATGTCCGCGAAATCCACATTCGGATATTTTGTGCTCGCCCAAAACGGATTTTCAAACCCGGACCAGAACGATGTTGAGACGAGATGCGCGTTCGGATGCGCGTATGCACATTTTTGTAAATCGCCGGCGGCAACGGCAACGCCAAACACTGTACAGTGCAAGTACTTGCCCATCTCATCCACCTGGGCATAGTGATTCGTGTACCCTGGCGCGGCTTCATTGACCGCTTCGAACGAGTGAATGTTCGGCGAATAACCCCAGCGTGCCTGCAAATAGCGCCACCACGCTTGTTGATACCAGCGCACCGCCGTCATCGTCCGATAGTTGCCGTAAAAATTATTATTGTCGGATGAAAAATCCACCTTGTTCCCGTTATAATCAATCTCGTTTTGGATTTGTTCGTTCTTGTCGAGGACGACGAGTTTGAGATAGACATTGTTCGCGCGAGCCAGGTCGAGCAATTTGTCGAACGCGTACGCATTGCGTTCCATGAAATACGTCAGGTGTTCCATCGAGGGCTTGGTCACAATGTTCGGACCATAACTACCGCCACCCAAATCCTCGCCGATGAACACCTGGTCAATGTGCACGTACGGATGCCAGTTGTACGCCTGACCATTTGCTATCGCCGTCATGTTGTTCGCGTTTTCAATCGCAAGATAAAAGATTGGCAGGAAATTGTTCGTGCCGGAATTCCATTCGCCTTCAAGATACGTCCAATCGTTCGCATCCTGTCCCCACGAATAACTGACCCGTTTGCCGTTCGTTGGATCGCCCGGCTCGAAACAATTCGTATGCCAGTTACCATCGTTGGGATTTTGCACCTTGAGCACAAAACCATAATTCGGATACGCGGGATTGCGCGGACCGGAAATGCCGATGGCTTTGTAACGAACCTTGATATGGTACTTGACGTTTTGTTTGACCGCAGGCGCGGCTTGAAAGCCGCCGATAAAACGACACGCATCGAACCAGTACGTGTTTTTCGATGAGCCGTCTTCGGCGTACACCATCGTCATCTGCGAAGACGGTGTCGCGGCGCTACTACTCGCACCGTTCGTAACCAAACCGGTGCGCGGCAAGTAACCATCGTAATCGTTGCGAATGCCGTACCACGGATTCCAACTCGACCCAAAAATCGCCCAACTCGACAACCACGCGCGAATCAACTGAATGCCATTCTGGCCTTGCGTCTGAAAATAAGTTTGATTTTCGAGCGTGGGATTCGTCCAACCAATTTCGCCGTACGCCGCGTCAGTGCCGAGCGCCGGAAAGTACGTGCCATCCGAAAATTCAAAATAGCGCGGATCGCGACTGACCTTGATGAAACCATGATTCGTCGAACTGCTGACCGTGAATGAACGCGCACTCGATTGCGTCGTGCCGCTACTATCCTGGGCAGACAACACGTACTGCCACGTGCCCACTTCATCCGGCGCAAAACGCACACGCCAATAAAAATTGGCGGTCGGATAAAACCATTCCTGCCCACCTTTAATTTGATCGTCAAAGACCTGGTAGTAGAAACCTGGTTGCTTGTGTGTTTTGCCGGTCGGCGATGTAAACGTGGCGTTGACCGAAATGCCATTCATGTTAATCCCGGCGGGCGGATTGGGGTCGTACGGCATTTGCAAATTCGTCGCAACCGTCGTCACGCTGAATTGCACTTCAAATTTATCGTAACGCCCGACGTTGGACGTGAGCACGGTGATATTGTTAATCGTCGGCGCAAACATCGGTGCGCTGTTCGTCGTGGGCGCGCAAGTCACAACAAACAGGACGGCGAGAACGCACAAAAAAATCCGGAAATATTTCATTTCCGACTACCTTTCTTCGCTAAAGTAGAAATCCTGAATTGAAAATTACTGCCGATGCGGGTTCAAGGAGAAGAATCGCGTGGGTTCAACAACTGTTTTCAACACTCGAAGCATAACGGGGAGCGCATCGAGGGTCAATAGGAACAGAGTCAATAAAAATACACAATACGCAGCACCTGTATTGCGTACTGCGTATTGTATCCGACAAAATTATTTCACCGCTGTGGCAATCGCCGCGACATGCGCGGGCGAACTGCCGCAACAGCCGCCAACCATTTTCGCGCCCGCCGCGACAAACTTTTTCGCATACTCGCCCATCGTTTCCGGCGTCGTGTCGTACACCGAAATGTCGCCATCCATGCGCGGCAAGCCGGCATTCGGCTTGATCCACAACGGCAAGCCGGTGTTTGCCGCGACATACTCTTGCACGACCTGAATCATTTCGTCGAGCGAACGTCCGCAGTTTGCGCCGAGCGCGGCGACGCCGAGCGGCGCCATTGTTTTCGCAACCTGAGTTGGCGTCAAGCCCATCATCGTGCGCGTGCCTTGATCGAAACTGAACGAAACGACGAGCGGCAATTTGCTCGCGCGTTGCACACCCTCAATCGCGGCAGTCGCCTCTTCGAGCGCAAAAAATGTTTCGAGCACGAGCAAGTCTGCGCCGCCCTCGGTGAGCGCGGCGGCTTGTTCCGCGTACGCGTTCGCCACATCGTCGTGCGTCAATTCGCCGAATGGTTCCATCAACAACCCAGTCGGTCCCATCGAACCGGCAACCATCACACCGGCTCGTTCGTTCGCGGCTTGACGCGCCAACTCGACCGCGCGCCGGTTGATTTCGGCGAGCCGATCCAGGTATTGCGATTCGCGCAAGCGGATGCGCGTGCCGCCGAACGAATCCGTGAGGATAATGTCCGACCCGGCTTGCACAAACGCGCGATGCAGGGCAAGAATTTTTTCCGGCTCGTCAAACAACCATTCTTCGGGTGGCACGCCGAGACCCAGCCCGGCGGCTTGGAGATTCGTGCCGGTTGCGCCATCGGCGACAAGCACGCGGGCAGATTGCAAACGTTCGAGAAAGGCTTGGCTCATGGTCAAATTCTCCTTGAAAATCAAATTGCCGTTGTGAGCAAACGCGGAAACAATCCCGCGCGGTGAATAATTTCGGCGACAGCTTCTTCTTGGCGATACGCCATAATGTGAATGCCCGCGACGCCGGGAATTTCGCGAATCTGTTGAATCAGTTCAACACAGATTTGCATACCTTCATCGCGCCAACGTTCGCGCGGCGTTTTGTTCAGACGCTCGATGAGCGTGTCGGGAATCACCACGCCGGGCACGTGCGTTCGCATAAACTCGGCGCCCTTGGGCGATTTGAGCGGACCGACGCCGGCGAGAATGTAAATTTTTTCGTGCAGACCCAGGTCGCGCACGCGCTTCATAAACTCGCGAAAAGTTTCAATGTCGTACACGTACTGCGTTTGAATGAAATCCGCGCCCGCTTCGATTTTTTTCGCGAGCCGATGCGGTCGCCAATGCAACGGCGCCGCAAACGGATTCTCGACCGCGCCGATAAAAATGCGCGGCGGTTGCGTGAGCTTACGTCCGCTCAGAAATTTGCCCTCGTCACGCATCGTGCGTAGCGTACGCACCAAGTGCATCGAGTCGAAATCGAATACGCGTTTGGCTTCCGGCTGATCGCCCGCGCCCACATCATCGCCGGTAATCGCGAGCACGTTCCGCACGCCGAGCGCCGCCGCGCCGAGCACGTCACCTTGCAGAGCAATGCGGTTGCGGTCGCGGCATGACATTTGCATCACCACGTCGTACCCCGCGTTCAACAACACCGCGCACAAACCGAGTGACGACATGTGCACGTTCGCGCCGGACGCATCCGTCGCGTTGAGCGAATCGGTTACCTCGGAGAGAACCAGCGCGGCATCGTACACCTCTTGCGGGTTAGCGCTGTCCGGCGGATTGAGTTCCGCGGTCACCGCGAACAAGCCAGCGCGCAAAACGCGTTCGAGCCGACTATCGCTACGAATGGGATGCAGGGTCATCCGATTTTTTCCAGCCGGCAATTTGGGGTTGGTCGCGCCCCGTAAACAAGTTGATCCAGGACGACGTGCCTTGCAATTTCCAATTGACCGGCGGTTGCAAGTGATGAATGTCCGCTTGCCACAACGGTAGGCGCGGCGCCGTTTCGATGCCGCGCACCCACACGCACGGCTTGTCCGCAAACACTTCGCAGTTGCCGTTGGGACGCACGCCGCCGCATGGACCGTTCCTTAAATTTTTCGGACAGCGCATCGGGCACGTCATGCCGGTCGAATGCAAAATACACTGCCCGCACATGCGACAATCGAACAACACCTCTTTG
This sequence comes from uncultured Anaerolineaceae bacterium, assembly GCA_964586085.1. GTDB lineage: Bacteria > Chloroflexota > Anaerolineae > UBA4142 > UBA4142 > JACRBM01. The sequence continues at coordinate 9,344 of CAZPIR010000096.1, forward strand.
CTGATTTTTTCAACCGGCGTGATGAGCCGCGCCAGAATTTTCGTAAGCGATCTATTTTCGTCGAGCCAGGGCATCGGCTACTCCCGTGACGGGAACGCGAGTGCATCCGTAAACGTGTCATTAAATTCTGCGCGCCCGGACAATTCGAGGTACTCGACGAGTTCGGGAATGCGATTGGCGGCTTCGCGTTCGCGAAACGAGATCAGGGCAATTTTCGCACCTTCGCCTGCCGAGTTGCCAACCGCGACGATGCGCTCGACCGGCACCCAAGGCACGAGACCAATCATGCGCGCGCTCGCCGGGTTGATGTACGAGCCGAATGAACCCGCCAACATCACCTCGTGCAAATCGTCCGCCGTGATGCCAAGTTTTTGCATCAACACATCCACGCCGGACGAAATTGCGGCTTTGGCAAATTGCAACGCGCGAATGTCGGGTTGCGTCAACACGATGCCATCTTCTGGGTCGCTCAATTAAAATGCGCGCACGCCGTCCACTTCGACCATTC
>CAZPIR010000097.1:0-9837 GCA_964586085.1 uncultured Anaerolineaceae bacterium
AGTGGGGATCAAAGTGGTTGCCCAGCCGCCGCTGGGCTTGACAAACACATACACCGCGCCTTTGAAGGAATTGACCCCGATCGCGCCAGCCACGATGGTTGACCCGTCGGCACTCATCGCAATAGACGTGCCCAATTTGTCATTGGACACACCGAACCTGTTTCTCAAGGTGGCTCGCAAGATGTATGGGTCAATCGTCAGCGGATACTGCGCGTCCGTGTCGTCTACATGGGTTTGTAGAGACGTTAAATTTAGCGTCTCTTCAGTTTCCATCCACGCGCGCAAGGTGCGCCCCGTCGCGTCGTAGGCGACCAAGCCGGTATAGTTCAACGCCACCGTGCCATCGTCGTTCAACAACGCCATCGCAGTGCCGCTCGCATCCAAACGTGCATTGCCTTCCAATGCCAGTGCCAGCGTCAATATCTTTCCCGCGTCTTTGAGGAGAGGGGATGGGGGCGAGGTCAACATCCAACCTTGTTCCAATCCCGCCGGTCCATTCACGTACCATTCGGTAAAAATGTCGTGCACATACTCTAAACGATTTGCATGCGCCGCAGGCGCAACCGGGCTAACCGGTTCGAGCGCATCGCCGTAACCGATGGCGCGCAAACCCATCGCCCATTGTGCTTTGTCCGATTGAATCTGCATCCCTGTCTTTGACCAATCTATACGCAGATCATCCGACGCATTCGGCAGACCATAACCTTCGTCGGTGCTTTGAAAGTGATACACTGTATCGTCGCGTCCCAGCGTTGTAGACACGAGCGATTGCGCCGCAGGCGGCAGATCGGCTAAAGCACTCTGCTGGGAAGCGTGTGTTCCTGTGCTGGGCGCAAGCAGAGTAAGCAAGCCCAGCACCAGCGCAATGATACGCCATGCTCGCGTTAGGCGCATATGTTGGACGTGCAACATAAAGGTTTGCATAGTTTTTTCCTCTTTCGATTTTGTTGATTCAAGATTACTCTGTCGTTAAATCGGCAGGCGCGATCTTGTCCCAACCAATCGCTTGTCGCAACACGTTCAAATCTTTGCGATTGGCAATGTGCATTTCCAAATAGCCGCACGTGCCGCAGATTAACGTATCCACCCACAGCACCAACACGGTTTTGCCGGCGTTGATCTCGACGAGCGAGGTGTACGTGCCCGCCATCAAGCCCTCGCCTTCGAGCGATGCGCCGCGATATATCTGGGTCGAGTTGCACTTGGGACAAATTCCGTCTAGCATCTATGCTCACCTTTGCCACGGGACACCGTTTCGATTTACGATGCCGAAATTTAGCTTATCGAAAAGTTAGACAAGTAAATTGTCGAGGTGTATAATCACCGAAACAAGTAGGTCGTCTGCGATGTTCTCGGTGTGTTAATCGCACTCTACCTGAAATCGAATTCGAAAAGTTGACATTTTTTACGTGATTCCAACTTTGCCCTAAATTGCCTTTTCGGGTCATCCTTATGCCCTCTGCCGATTCTGCCATCGCCTTGCAATCCTTTACGACTTTTGGCGCACTGCTTCGCTTTTTGCGGCGGCGCGCGCGTCTGACCCAGCGCGATCTGGGTATTGCCGCCGGCTACAGTGTCGCCCACATCAATCGCTTTGAAAAAAACAAGCACCTGCCCGATGCGGCGACCGTCGCGTCGCTCTTTATCCCCGCGCTCGATCTTGCAGACGAACCCAAACTTGCCGCGCGCTTGATGGAATTGCTCGCGACGACTGCCACGCGCGAACCCGCGCGTCCCGAATTTATCGGCGAGCCGATTCCGCCTGCGCCGCCGCGCGAAATCGCACGCGCGCACATCGTGGCGCTCGCGCAGACGCGCTTGCGCGAAGAACGCCACCTCGTTTTGTGCGGACAACCGGGTGTCGGCAAGACGACGATTGCCAGTGCCCTCGCGCGCGAATTTGCAAAGACCATGCCAGTCTTTTGGTTGACGATTACCGAAGGCATGACCACTTTGGCGGATGCCTGGGTACATCGGCTCGCTGAGTTTCTGTTTGCGCAAGGACAAACTCAGGTCAAGCCGCTTGTCCCCACCTCCTCTGATGCGCGCCCCCGCTTTTCGTTCGACCAAAAAATCAGGATGCTGAGTTCGGCGCTGATGAAACAGCCCGTGCTCCTCTGCTTTGATAACGCCGAAGTGATTCGAAGCGAAGAAACGTGTCTGCAACTGTTGCGGCATCTCTGCGAAACGACGCCGGCGTTTTTGTTGTTCGCCTCGCGCCAGAGTTTGCCGCTTGCGCGCGTCGCCGAAATCACGCTGAATGGTTTTGAGCAAGACGAAGGATTGGCGTTCATCGCCGCGAGTCTTGATCGTGCGCTCGATGCCACGCAAGCCGCGCGCCTGAACGCCAAAGTTGGCGGCAATCCGATGCTCTTGCGCTTGGCGGCGGGACAGTTGGCAACCCACGAGATTGATGCCGAGACCTTCATCGCGCATCTAGAGACCCAGCCCCAGGTTGCCAGTTATCTTTTGCAAACCCTGCAAGCGCAATCGTCGCCGGCGGCGTGGCGTTTGTTGTTATGGCTGGCCGTGTTTCAACAGCCGTTGAATTTGTACGATGAATATCTGAGCGAATTGATGACAACCCAGGGGGGCGTAAAAAATTTAGGGGAGGCGCTAGAAGAATTGCAACGCCGCCATTTGATTGGCGATGCCACCGCCGCGCACTTGCATCCGTTCATCCGCGAGTCGGTTTATCTCACCTTGAACACGCAGACGACCTTGCGCCAAAAATTACATCGGCTTGCCGGCGATTGGACGATGCACACGACCCAGGACGCGATCACCGCGGCACAGCATTACAATCGCGCCGGCTTACCCGACCGCGCGCTGGAGCAGATGGAAAAGAATCGCGTGGCAATCGGTGTGCAAGGTCAGGTGTTTGCGGGAGTCACGCTTCTGGACGAAGCGCAGGCGCAAATCAAACGGATGCACGCGCCGCAAAATGATTTGTTGCGCCGCGTGTTGCTCATGCGAAGCAGTTTGCTCGTCGGCACGTTGCGCGCGGCAGAGGGGGAAGCGAATTTGCGCGAGGCGGTTGGGTTGGCAAGTACGCCGGCGGTGCGCGCCACCATCATTATCGAATTGGCGCGCATGATTTCCCGGCGCCGCGATTATGCCGAGGCATTGCGCCTTGCCCAAACGATGCGCGCCGAATTGTCGCCCAAGGATGTGTTGTTGCAGATCCGCTTGCTTCAAATCGAAGCCGGTGCCGACCATAATGCGGGGAACCTGGACGAGAGTGATTGCAAACAACGCGAGGTCTTGGCACTGGCAGACCAGCTGACCGGGGTGTCACTTGAATTGAGCGACAGCATTCGCGCCGACGCGCACTATAATCTCAGCGCGACGGCGGCGGGTCGCCATGATTTCGCAACGGCAATGCGCCACGCTCAGACCGGGCTAGGTTTGGCGCGCGCCGCCAATCACATCCTCTTGCTCTATCTTTTTCCCAACTTGATTGGACGTTTGTATCAAGATGCGGGTGACCTGGATACGGCGGTGCGTTATTTCCATCAAGCATCCGAGGGTTTGAATTTGATTGGCGATGTTCACAGCAACGCGTACGTGCTGACCAATCTCGCGGACATTCAACATATTCGCGGGCAGGATGACCAAGCGATTGAACTCGTCGCGCGCGCAAGCGAGACCTTGCGAATTATTGGCGATCCATCTGGGCTTGCCAGCGCGCAAGCCATCCGCGCGCTTTGTTTACTGTGGCAGGGCAACATTCCAGCGGCGCGTGAAATAATTGAGCAGGTGATCCAAGAGGCGGAAGGAAAAGGAACCACGCGCTTGTGGGGCTATCGTTTGAGGGAATGGGCAATAGTGCAACTGGTCCAAAACGAAATCACGGCGGCGCTGACGACGATGCATCGCGCGCTCGACTTGCCGGCGACCCAGTCCAATCGGATGATGCAATTTGAATTGCATAGCACGCTCGCAGTTGCCAGCATGGTCGCGGGCGATCTCGCGGCGGCGGAGCGCGCGTTGGCAGATGCGCCGGGTTTTTCCGGGCTGGCGCGATTCTCCCTCATCGAACGGACGATCATTGAGGGTTTTGTCGCGCTGGCACGCGGCGATGATGCCACGGCAAGAAAATGCGCCGACCAGGTTTTGCAAGATGCCGCGCAGTACGCCTTGTATTGTCAAGGCGCGAATCAACTCATTGTCGCGATTCAACGTTCAGCACCGGCGAGCGAGTTTCCGCGTTGGTTGTGGATCAAACGTGAATGAGCGTAATTTGAGGTCTTGGCGATCAAAACAAAACCTGGGACAAACGCCAGCCGCGTGTCCCAGGTTTAATTTTGTTGGTCTGCCGAGTTTTAGAAAATCCGCGCCTTCATCCAATCGCTTGAATTGTGAAAGTCAGAGATGGCGGTGCCGGGGTGAACCAGCTCGTCGAATAATTTCCGGTCGGCGTCGGACAATTTCATGTCCATCACCGGCAGGAACGATTCGAGTTGCTCAAGTGAGCGAGGTCCGATGATGGGCGCCGTGATGCCCGGTTGATCCTTGGTCCAGAGCATCGCAAATTGTGCCGACGTCAAGCCGCGTTCTTTTGCCAGTTCGCCGACGCGCGCGGACACTTGGCGACCCAGGTCTGACAGACGTGGTCGCAGGGGATTTCCCGGTCGCGCGGCGCGCGTGTCCGAGGCAATCTCTGCGCCGGGCGGATAACGTCCCGCGAGCATTCCACCGGCGAGCGGCGACCAGGGCAGGATTGCGATTTCGTACTTTTGGCACAGCGGCACGAGTTCGTTTTCGATGCGGCGGTCGAGCAGATTGTACGGCGGTTGCTCGGTCACATAGCGTGCGAGATTTTGTTTTTCGCTGATCGCGAGCGCTTCCATCAACATCCACGCCGGGAATGTCGAACTGCCGATGTAGAGCACTTTGCCGGTGTGAACCAGGTCGTCAAAGGCGCGGAGCGTTTCATCTTGCGCGTTGCTCATCGGCGGACGATGCAGTTGATACAGGTCAATGTGATCCGTCTGCAAACGTTTGAGCGAATCTTCGCACGCTTTGACAATGTGATAACGCGAATCGCCGCGATCATTCGGACCGTCGCCCATGCGATTGTGGACTTTGGTGGCGAGCACGACCTTGTCGCGTTTGCCGTTCTCTTTGAGTGCGCGTCCGACGATGCGTTCGCTCTCGCCCGCGTTGTAGACGTTCGCGGTGTCAATGAAATTGATGCCGCCCTCGAGCGCGCGGTTGATGATTGCAATTGAATCATCTGCATTCGTCGGCGCGCCGAAATTCATGGCGCCGAGACACAATGGCGAAACGAGCACGCCCGTGCGTCCCAGTAAACGATACTCCATTTGAACTGCTCCTCTTGGAAATGATGCTCATAGTATAGCACAGCGCGACGCTTGAGCGCAATTCAAATTTTGCGTTATAATGCCGCGTGATGAAAACCTGGTCACTTGTCATTGGCGTCGCCATCATCGCGTGGCTCGCGTTCACGAACGCGCCGGACTTGTTCGATGCGCGTAATATTCAAGACAACCTGGCTGTACCTGCCGGCGAATTGAACGAAGCGGACACCCTAGGGCAAACCTTCGTTTCCCATTTTCCGCGTTTGAGCGCGATTTATGTTCGCGCAATTCTCTCCGACGATTTTCAACCGGCTTCTGACGGGCATGTGATTTTGCATTTGCGTCGTGCGCCGGATGATGCGAACGATATCGCAACATCCTCGCTCGCTCTGCGCGATGTACGCCACAACGAGTACGCGCGTTTTGCGTTTGCGCCGATGGATGATTCGCAAGATCGCGCGTATTATTTTTTTCTCGAAATTCCACGCGGCGCGATTGAACGTGGCTCGCTGAGTTTGTGGGCGACGAATGACGATGTGTACGCCGACGGTGTGATGTATCGCAATGGGCAAGCGACCGCGCAAGACCTTGCCTTTCGCGCGTACTTGGCGCCGGATGTCTCAACCTTGTTCATGCTCGTCGTGCGTGCGTTCGAACGACACGGTTTGGCACTCGCGTTGGCGTTGTTGTTTCTCTGCGTGCCAAGCATCGCGCACATTTTTGCCGGCGCATCCGGCGAAAAAGATGTTGTTAGCGCGTTGGCGTTGGCGATCACATTGACGCTTACCTTATTTGCGGTCTCGCCGATGTTGCTTGTTGGGCTGGGTTTATGGCTTGCGATGCCCATCGCACTGATTGTTTTAGTTTGGCTGGGTCGCTCGCCGCGTGCGTTCGCCTTCACGCGCGAGACCTGGGTCGTTGGCGCGCTCACCTTGTTTTCGCTTGCGATTGGCTTGACGCAGATTTTCGATTTTGCCGCGCCCTTGTGGGTGGACTCGCCAACACATGCCGAGTACATCAACGTGCTAGTTACGCGCGGACGTTTGCCGGATCAAGTGTATCATCTCGGCTTTCACAGCATCGCCGCACTTTTCGCGCAAATTTCCGGTGTCGCGATTCCCGAAGCGATGCTCGTGCTGGGACAATTGTTCATCACGCAAACCGGGTTGAGCGTGTATGCATTGAGTAAACGGATCACGGGCAACGCTCACGCGGCAATGCTCGCCGCCGTGTGTGTGTGGTTTCTCGCGCCGACGCCGGCGTATTTCATCACGTGGGGACGCTATCCGCTTTTGCTCGGCTGCGCAATTTTGCCGGTCGCACTGCTCGCCGCCATCGAGTTGATTGAATCGCCACGCCTCACGGTGCGCGCGATTTTTGTCGCCACGATTTTGGTGGCGGGTCTCGCGTTCGCGCAGATTCGTTTGCTTGCGGTGTACGCGACGTTTGTCGTCGTGTGGGCGTTGCCGCGTCCGCGCGCGTGGTTGCGTTTCGCGCCGGTTGCCTTGGTCGCGCTTGCCTTTGGCATCACGCGCTTGGGCGATTTGTTCACGCGCGGATTTGTTTGGCAGAGTGTGCTCGAAAAAAATGCCGGCACGGTGCCGATTGATTTAGCGGTCGCGTTCCAGGTCGTGTTCGCGCAACAAGGCGTGCTCGTCGCGATGCTCGCCGGCGCGGGCGTGCTTGTCGTGTTGTGGTCGCGCAGTCGCAATGGCTTGCTCGTCCTCGCGTGGTGTGCGGCATCGCTCATCGTTGCGCTTGTTGCGTCGTCGTTGGTCGCGCCATCGTTTCTCGTGCTGATTGCGTTTGTCCCGGCGTCGTTGCTCGTTGCCGAGTTGGCGCATCGCTTTGATTTCAAAGCGAGTGTGCTCATTGTGCTGATCGCGATCTTTGGCGCACGCGGCATCATCGCGATTATCAACCCGACGACGGTTTTGTTTTCGTCGGCGGATGAGCAAGCGATGACCTGGATTCGCGCGAACACCTCGAACGACGCGCGATTCGCGGTCAATTCGTTTCAATGGTACGGTGATTACATTGTGCCTGCCGATGGCGGGGCGTGGATTCCGTATCTCGCGCATCGTCCCGCTGAATTGTTGGCGGAGCGTTCACTAGGCGAGGATCCCGAAGCGTTGGCGCAGTGGTGTGCGGCGAATCGCATCACGCACGTCTACCTGGGTTGGCGCGCGGGAATGTTGACGCGGCATATGCTCGCCGCGCAATCAGGGCGCTTTGCTCTGGTGTACGATCAGGCAGGCGTGCAAATTTATCGCGTGCGATAAAAGTTGTGGTATAATCGGCGCGAACAAAAATTGCTCACGAGGTTTGCCATGTCCACACCGATGCGAGAAAAAATGATTGCCCAGGTCGCCGCGATGCGCGAGAAATTACGCGCGGGCGATCCGCGCGAGTACGCCGCGCGCACCGGCGGTGAGTACGCCGACGGTATTTTGCGAATGAATTTTTTCGGCAAAAGTTATGCGATTTCATTTCCCGAACTCGAAGTTGTGCGTGAAGCGGACAAGTTTGTGTGCGGCTTGAATCGCACCGCGATGTTCTTGTACTATATGCAAACGGCGGATGGTTCACCGCTTGCCTACAAATGGGTCTCGTTTCGCGATTTGCCGGGCGGCATGTTTTATCATCAGGCGTATCAAGGTTACAGCGGCGACCGACTTGCCAAAGCGATTGATAATCGCACCAGCGTCTTCGAGCGCGCGGCAAAACAATTCAACGGCGACAAACTCGACCTGGGCGATGCGGCGTTCGCGTTCACGGCTCTGCCGCGCGTGCGCGTGGCGGCGATTTACAACGCGGGCGACGAAGATTTTCCGGCGAGCGCGCAAGTGTTGTTCGATGCTTCGATCACACATTACCTGCCGACGGATGTGTGCGCGGGTGTGGGTAGTACGCTCGTGGATCGCTTGATTGGTGCAGAATCAAAAGACGACACGGAAAAGTAATTCAAAATCCCAGGAGGAAAAAATGCCAGAGATCAAGGAATTCCCAAAGACACGCGTCGCCAGTGTAGTTGAGGTCGGCGCGTTCAGCGAAGCGATTCAGCGCGGCTTTGCGAAATTGTTTGCGTGGCTGGGCGAACAGCACTTGCCACCGGCGGGCGCATCGTTAGCAATTTTCTACGACGACCCGATCAAGGTGCCGGTCGAAAAATTGCGTAGCGAATTGTGCGTGCCGATTGATGCCAAGCTCAAAGGTTCGAATGGCGTCGAGGTCAAGGATATCAAAAAGTTCAAAGCCGCGACGATTGTGTACCAGGGCGAGGCGAGCATTACACCGGCGTACAACGAGGTGTACGAATGGTTGCGCGCGCAGGGTTATACCGACAATGGTGCGCCACTCGAAGTATACTTGAGCATGCCCGGCGAAGAATTGCGCGCTGAGGTGTTTGTGCCGATCACCAAAGCCAAGAAAACGGCGGCCAAGAAACCGGTTGCCAAAAAAACGGTAGCAAAAAAGCCGGTCAAAAAACCGGCGGCAAAAAAGACAGTCAAGAAATAAATGCGTCGGGACGACTCAACGAGTCGCCCCGATATTTTTTTGCGGAACGAGTGCGCCGCCGCGCCAAATAATCAAGCCGCCGAGCAAACGTAACGCGCCGGCAAGCATCAACAATATCGGCACGCTCAAGGTCGCGGTCAGCATCGTCGCGATGATCGGCGAAGCAAACACGGCGACGTTGACGAGCATGTTGAACGTTGCGATGAACGTGGCGCGATTTTCTTCGGGGCATACCTGAAGCAAGCCGTTGAACATGACAATCGCAAAACCCGGTGAAATCGCGCCACCGAGAAGCGCAACGACCAAGATCAATTCATTCGTCGTCGCGAGGGCGGTCAATACCGGAATAAACGCAAGTCCACACGCGGTCAAGATCAACACGCGCCGATTGCCCCAACGTGTCACCAAATTGCCCCACACGAAAAAGAAAACAATCGTCGAGGCATTGGTCATTGTCGTGAACAAGCCGACCCAGCCATCGCTCGCGCCGAGATTACGCACCCAGTAAATCGTGAACAAGGGCGCGGCAAAATACAAACCCCAGTGAAACAAAAACACGGTGACGGCAAAACGCATGAATGCGCGATTGTTTGTGATAAAGCGAAAAATTTCGCGCCACGAAGTTTTGATGCGTTGACTGGGTATGACTGACCCAGGTGGCACTTGGAGGCGGGTAAGACTATACATGCCGACCATGCCGGCAAGATAACCCAGCCCAAATAAAATTTGGAAATTGATTGGAAAGATGACAAGGTCGAGCAGGCGCCCGCCGAGCAACCCTGCCGTTGTTTGCGAGATGCCAAGCCACACGTTGCGAATACTGACGACGCGTGCGCGATGCTTGGGATTGACCGCGCGCGCAAACAGCGAAGTGAATGCCACGGAGGCAATGGCGAGGGGAATGGTGAGCAAACCCACGAGCACGACAATCGCATCGGCGCGATTCGTCAAAAAAAATGTCGGAACGAGCGCGATCAAAAGATAACCGGTGCGT
>CAZPIR010000098.1:0-9781 GCA_964586085.1 uncultured Anaerolineaceae bacterium
CTGACCGGCAAAGATTCGACGTATGCTTCGGGGCAAGCTGGTTTGCGCACCTGGTCGGGCAGTCAAACGAGTTTCGATAATTTCAAAGTGACCTCACCATAACGGGAGTGTTGCGCGCATGTCGTTTGTGAACAGTCCGCAAATCAAATATTCTGCCGATGGCAAGCCGCGCGAACGATTGGGCTGTGGCAGTCAGGTCATGCGCGGGTTGACGATCCTGTTTGCCATCCTTGCGTTGGGCTTGGTCGTCTACTCGTCGCTTGGCACAAACCTGGCTAGCTGGGTCGTGCGACGGGATGGCGCGGTGCGCGGCGTGGTGGTGAATGCGAACAAGCAACCGCTCGCTAACGCCCAGGTCTTTTTGGTCGCCGCGCCTGACCAGCTGGTCAATACGGCGAGTGATGGCACGTTCGCGTTGGATGCATTACCGAGCGGCGCGCAAGTACTAATTGTGGTGATGAATGAAATCGGTCAGGAATATCCGGTCAAGATTCTTTCGGGTAGTGTCACGGATGTTGGCGCACTAGCGTACGTCGCGCCGCCGGATAAATGATGGTTCTAGTTTAGGATACACGACGTATGAATTGGCAATTTTCACTCTACCCTTTCCCGGCTTTGCTTGCTACGCTTATTGCGACGAGTCTTGCCGCGCTGGCGTCCCGCCGACGTCCTTTGCGCGGCTTGCCGGCATTCCTGGGTTTTATGCTCGGCGTGGCGATTTGGTCGCTAGGTTATGCGTTGGAACTGGCGAGCGTAGATTTGCCGGTGCAAATTTTGTGGGCTAAGGTCGAATACATCGGCATCGTCACCGTACCGACCGGCTGGTTTGTCTTTGTGCTTCAGTACGTCAGTCGCCTCAAAACACTTTCGCGGCGCACGGTGTGGTTGTTGGCAGTTGTGCCGCTAACCGTGCTCGCGCTCGTGTGGACGAATGAATCCCATCATCTCATCTGGGCACGCACCGAGCAAACGGCTTTTGACGGGATGCATTTTCTCGCGCTCGGTTATGGTCCGGTGTTTTGGATCCACGTGGCATACTCGTACGTATTGTTGTTGATTGCAAGCGTACATTTGCTTCAATATTCCGCGCGCACGCGCAACCTGTACCGCGCGCAGGCACGCGCGTTATTCCTTGCCGCGTTCGCGCCCTGGCTTGGCAATGCCGTGTACATGTTTCGGCTTGCGCCGTTCGCCAACCTGGATTGGACGCCGTTCGCGTTCTCAATCGCCGGTTTGATTTTTGGCTTTGGCGTTCTGCGTTTCCGCTTGTTCGACCTGGTGCCTATCGCGCACACGGCGATGATCGAAAGTATGAGCGATGCCGTCCTGGTGCTGGATAATGATGGACGCATTATCGAGGTCAACCCGGCGGCGCAAAAATTGATTGGCTGGGACGCCGACATGATGGGCGTGCCGGCGGCGCATGTTCTCGCCGATTATTCAGAGATTGTCGAAAAATATCGCGGCGTCGAAGAAGCGACCGATGAAATTGTCGTCAAACGCAAAAAGACCGAGCGCACGTTTGAATTGCGGATTTCCCCCTTGCATAACCAATACGCCAAAGTGATTGGGCGGTTGATTGTGCTCCACGATGTGACTGAGCGCAAACGGACCGAAGAAGCGTTGCGCGCAAGCGAAACCAAACAACGCGCGTTGATTCAAACGATTCCTGATTTGATTTTCACCCTGAGCAAAGAGGGCGTGTATCTTGATTATCACGCCTCAGATCCCAAAGCGTTGTTGATGCCACCACAACGGTTTCTCAAACGTAACCTGAGCGAAGTGATGCCGCAAAAAGTCGGCAAGGCGATTCAAGCTCAGATTGATGCGGCACTGCAAACTGGCACGATGCAGTTCATCGAATTTCCTTTGACGGTGAGTGGACGCCTGCGACATTATGAAGTGCGCATTATCGCGAATGGCGCCGAGCAGGTGGTGGCGCTCACGCGCGACATTACTCAGCGACACGAGCAAGAGGAACAACTCGCGCGCCGTTTGCGAGAAATGACCTTGCTCAATCGCGTCATCTCAGCGGCAACGACCTCGCATCAACCCGAATGGGTTTTGCAAGTGGCGTGCGACGAATTGGCGCGCGGCTTGGATGTGCCGCAGGTGCGCGCGGCGTTGTTGAATGATTCACAGACTCTGCTCGAATTTGTCGCCGAACATCGTCCGCCCGAAATGGCTACGTCGTTGGGCAAAACGATTCCGGCGGTAGGCACGGCGACGATGGAATTTATGCGCGCGCATCGTTGCCCCTTAGCCATTGAAGATGTCAACACCGATCCGCGTATGGCGGCAGTGCGTGAGACGATGCGCCAACTGAATGTCGCTTCGATTTTGCTCGCCCCGCTCTTGATTCGCGATCAACTTGTCGGGTCGCTGGCGATGGATGCGTACGAGCCGCGCGCGTTTACAGACGAGGAAATTGCGCTGGCGCAAAGCGTGGCGAGCGCGGTGAGCCAAATGCTCGATAATGCGCGCTTGTTCGCGGCGGCGGAACATGAACTAGAGCAACGCAAGCGCATCGAAAGCGAACTCAAGCAAAGTGAAGAGCGGTACCGTGTCATCGTCAACGAGGCGCAAGACATTATTTATCGCGCCGACGTGCACGGGCGTTTTACGTTCTACAATCCGGTTGCGGGCAAGACCCTGGGTTACGGCGCAGACGAATTGATCGGCTGGCGCTATCTCGATTTGATTCACCCGCATTTTCGTCGCGAGGCGCGCCGCTATTATCGGCAACAGGTGGCAACGCGTACGCCGATCACCTATCGCGAATTTCCGGTGCTGTGCAAAGATGGGCGCGAGTTATGGATCGGGCAGAATGTGCAACTGTTGTTCGAAGGCGACCGTCTGGCTGGTTTTCAAGCGGTTGCGCGCGACATTACGCAACGTAAACACACCGAGCAAGCTCTGCAGTACCGCGCCCAGTTTGAAGAACTCGTCACCGGTATTTCGGCGCACTTTATCAACTTGGCTTCGGAAGAAATAGATTCCGGCATTCAGGATGCTCTGCGCTTGGTGGGCGAATTTGTTCAGGTGGATCGCAGTTACGTCTTTTTGTTCAGTCGAAACGGCGCTACCATGTCGAACACGCACGAGTGGTGCGCGCTCGGCATCCATCCCGAAATCGAAAACTTGCAAGACCTTGATTCGCAAATGTTGCCTTGGTGGACGGCGAAATTGCGCGCGTTCGAACGCATTCACATTCCGCGCGTCGCCGACTTGCCGCCCGAAGCGCAAGCCGAAAAAGAAATTTTGCAGGCGCAAGACATTCAATCGCTCATCGTCATGCCGTTGATCTATCGCAAGACCTTGATTGGTTTTCTGGGTTTCGACTCGGTGCGGGTGGCGAAAACCTGGAACGACGACGACGTTGCTCTGCTCAAGATCGTCGGCGAAATTATTGCGGGCGCGCTCGAACGCAAGCGCGTCGAAATTGCTCTGCGTCAGCAACGCGACTTTGCGCTCCAAGTGATGAACACGATGGGGCAGGGCTTGACCGTGACAGACGCGCAAGGTAAATTCGAGTTCGTCAATCCCGCGTACGCGCAAATGGTGGGACTCGCGCCGGAAGCATTGATTGGCAAATTGCCGGACGAGGTAACCGTTGCCGACGATCGGCGCGCGCTCGAACAAGCTCGCACGCTCCGGCGCACCGGCACGACGACGACGTACGAAACACGCTTGCAACGTGCTGATGGCACGATCGTGCACGCGCTCATCACCGGCGCGCCGCGCCGCCACGATGGTTCGGCGGGTGCGATTGCTGTGATTACCGACCTGACCGAACGCAAAAAAGCCGAAGAGCAAATGGAACTTTCGGATAAAATTTTGCGTTCCATCGGCAACCTGGTTTTGGTGGTGAACGGCAAGGGCGAAATCGTTTATGTGAGTCCTTCGGTGAGTACTGTCCTGGGTGACGCGCCGGAAGAATTGCTTGGCGAGGGATGGTGGCGAATTCTGAAAGATGATCCTGCCTCGTTGGCGGCGGAGCGGCAGTACTTTGCGCGCGCCGCGCGCGGCGAAGTGCCAATCGAGGATAACGCATTTGAAACACGCGTATGTCATCGCAACGGCGAAACGCGCTGGCTCGTCATCAAAGATTCCAAAGGACCGGGCGATTTGTTGATCGGCGTAGGGCACGACATTACCGAGCGTAAACAAATGGAACAGGCGCTCAGTCTTGCACGCGACCAAGCAATGGAAGCGTCACGGCTCAAATCGGAATTTCTCGCGACGATGAGCCACGAAATTCGCACGCCGATGAACAGTATTATTGGCATGAGCGAAATGTTGCTCGACGATGTGCTGACGCCGAGCCAAAGCGAATTGGCAAGCATCATTCATCAGTCCGGCATGGCCTTGCTCACAATCATCAACGACATTCTCGATTTTTCCAAAATCGAAGCCGGGCGTTTTGTGTTGGACAGCACGAATTTCGATTTGTTCGCCACGGTCGAAGGGAGCACGGAATTGTTGGCGACCAAGGCGCGCGAAAAGAAACTGGGTTTGATGTCGTTCATCTCGCCTGCCATTCCGCGTTATTTGCGCGGCGACGGTGGGCGTCTGCGCCAGGTTCTGGTCAACCTGATTGGCAACGCCGTTAAATTCACCGAGCAAGGCGAGGTCACGGTGCGCGTCGAATTGCAGGAACAACACGAGCGAGATGTGTTATTGCGTTTCAGCGTCAGCGATACTGGCATCGGCATTACCGAAGTTGCGCGCCGTCGCTTGTTCCAGCCGTTTACGCAAGCCGATGGCTCGACCACTCGCAAGTATGGCGGCACTGGGCTGGGTCTCGCCATTTCCAAACGCCTCGTCGAAATGATGGGCGGCGAGATCAACGTCGAAAGCATCGAGGGCAAAGGGTCGGTCTTTTCGTTCACGGCACGCTTGGAGCGCACGGATCCAATCCTGGTCAACAAAACTGATTTGCGAAATTTGCGCGTGTTGGTGGTGGATGATCTCAAAAGCCATCGCGATATTTTGACGCGCTATCTAATGTCCTGGAATATGCGCCCCGTATCGGTGGGGAATGGCGCGGAGGCGCTCGTGGCGTTGCGTCAAGCGGCAGTCGCGCACGAACCATTCCAGGTGGCGATTTTGGATATGCGGATGCCAGATATGGATGGCTGGCAGTTGGCGCGTGTGGTGCAACGTGAGCCAGCTCTTGGCGCGACGCGCCTGGTGTTGTTGACCGCGTTCGACGAACGTGGAGTGGGCGAAAAGGCATTGCACGCTGGCTTTGCCGCGTACCTCACCAAGCCGGTCCGGCAATCCAACTTGTTCGATGCGCTCGCGCATGTGGTCGAAGGCGAGAGCAAACCGGCGCCCAAGCCGGTGGAAGACAAGCCCGCTTTGGCGACACCCTTGCATCGTATTTTGCTCGCCGAAGATAATCCAATCAATCAACGCGTGGCGATTTTGCAACTCGGCAAACTGGGATACGAAGCGCAGGTCGTAGACAGCGGCAGTGAAGCGATTCGCGCGGTCAACGGCAACCCAGAAGCATACACGCTCGTGTTGATGGATTGCCAGATGCCGGAGATGGATGGCTTTGAAGCGACGCGCGCAATCCGCAAAACCGAATTGGCAAACGGGCGGCACATTCCGATTATTGCCATGACGGCAAACGCGATGGAGGGCGACCGCGAACGGTGCATCGCCGCCGGGATGGACGATTACATCAGCAAGCCGGTCAAACTCGAAAATCTTGAAGCGCTTTTGAAGAAATGGTCGGAGAATGGAAAAGAGGCAGGACATGAGTGAGGGACAGCCGCTCGATCTGGTAATGATTGAAACCTTGCGCGGGCTACAACCTGAAGACGCCCCGGATATTATCGGCGAACTGCTCGACATGTTTTTGAAAACCGCGCCGCCGCTGTTGGAGCAAATTCGCACCGCCGCCGCGCAAAACAATAGCGAGGTGCTTTACAAATCGGCGCACGCGCTCAAGGGCAACAGTGCGGCATTGGGCGCGGTGGCACTCGCGGAATGCGCCAAGCAGGTCGAGATGATGGGGCGCATGAAGAATTTGCAGGATGTCGCGAACCAGGTCGCGCTTGTTGAGCAAGAGTACGCGCGCGCGATTGAGGCGTTGGAACAACAGCGCGCCAAGTGAGAGCCGGCAAACTGGGAATAGAAAAACAGGTAAACAAGTGGGTCGGCTACTTGTTTACCTGTTTGCTTTTTACGCAAGACCAGCTTTCCATACTTGCAAGGCGTCGCGATGCGTTTCAAACGCGAGCATGGCGTCCGTGATTTCGTACGGCGTATAAAACCGCACGTCCACCGTATCGCTCCCTGCGCGTGCCTCGCCGCCAACCACGCGCGCGGCGTACAACACCAACACGCCCGACGATTGTTTCCACTCGTGCACGTACGACCACACTCCCATCAACTTGCCCAGTTCGACGAGTAAGCCGGTTTCTTCCAAGCACTCGCGCAGTGCGGCTTGTTCGACCGTTTCGTTGATTTCCATGAAACCAGTCGGAAAGCCCCACAAACCCTTGCCCGGATTTTCGCCGCGCAAGACGAGCGCAATTTTACCGTCGTCGCGTGTGGCAATGACGCCCGCCGCGATGAGCGGATTGAGGTAGACGATAAAGCCACACGCCGGGCACACCGGGCGAATGTGATCATCTTCGACGGGACGCGATTCGAGCGCGTGCCCGCATTGTGAGCAGAATTTGGGTTGCATGAGGACTCCCAGGGCAATAGTTGGTTAGCACGATGTGCGATGGTTGAATTGTACGCGCAATGCGGTTTGCGCGCAATTGACCGCTTGCTTACCTGTGCCCGACTTGCCAAACCTCTCGTTCTGGGTATAATGCCGTTCGTTCAGTGTACTGCTGTCCCTCGGCATGTTGTGACGCCGAGGTTTTTGTTGTCAACCTGATGGAGGTCAATTTGACAGTCGTCTGTCCTCCGTCTTCCGTTAGGAGTTTAAAATGCCCATTCGAAATGATTTACGCAACATTGCCATTATCGCGCACGTGGATCACGGCAAGACCACGCTCGTGGATGGGATGCTCAAGCAATCGCACATTTTCCGCGATAACCAGGTCGTCGCCGAGCGCGTGATGGACTCGAACGACCTGGAACGCGAACGCGGAATTACGATTCTCGCCAAGAATACGGCGATCACGTACCGCGGCACCAAGATCAACATTGTGGACACGCCGGGTCACGCCGATTTTGGCGGCGAGGTCGAGCGCGTGTTGAACATGGTGGATGGCGTGTTGTTGCTGGTGGACGCGGTGGACGGTCCGATGCCGCAAACTCGGTTCGTGCTCCGCAAGGCGCTCGAACTGGGACACAAGGCGATTGTCGTCATCAACAAGGTGGATCGCCCGAACGCGCGCCTCAATCATGTGGCGAATGCGACGTTCGACCTGTTCATTGACCTGGGTGCAACCGACGATCAAGCCGAGTTTCCCATCGTCTACACGGACGCGATTCGCGCGACCGCGACGCTCACACCCGGCGACACGGGGATTGACCTGCAACCGCTCTTTGAAACGATTGTGAATTATTTGCCCGCGCCTCAGGTCGAACCCGACCAGCCCGCGCAAATGCTTGTGACCTCGCTCAGCTACGATGATTACAAAGGGCGCATCGCAATCGGGCGCGTGTTCGCCGGCACGGTGCGTCCGGCGCAAAACATCATGCGCATCGCGCACGATGGCACGATGACACCGGGGAAAATCGCCGAACTGTTTGTGCATCAAGGTCTCGAACGCATTCCCATGACCGAAGTTGCGGCGGGCGAGATCGTTGCGCTGACCGGCATTCCGGAAATTTACATCGGCGAGACGATTGCCGATGCGCTCGACCCGCGACCCTTGCCGCCGATTCGCGTCGAAGCGCCAACCGTGCGGATGATGTTCGGCGTCAACACGTCGCCGTTCTCCGGGCGCGAAGGCACGTGGAGCACATCGCGCAAACTGCGCGAGCGTTTGTTCAAGGAACTCGAATCGAATGTGAGTCTGCGCGTCGAAGAGACCGAATCGCCGGACACGTTCATCGTTTCGGGTCGCGGCGAACTGCACCTCGCGATTTTGATCGAGACGATGCGCCGCGAAGGATACGAGTTTCACATCGGCAAGCCCGAAGTGATTTTCCAGGAACGCGACGGGGTCAAGGTCGAACCGATTGAAGATGTGTACATCGAAGTTGCCGGGGACTTTCTCGGTATCGTGATGGAGATGCTCGGCACGCGCCGCGCGCAGATGAAAGAGATGCACACGGCGGACGATGGTTCGGTGCATTTGCGTTATCTCGTGCCCACGCGTGGCTTGCTCGGTTTTCGGAGCAAGTTCCTGACTGCGACGCGCGGCACCGGAATTATGCACGCGCTCTTTCATGGTTACGAGCCGATGATGGGCGACATTGAAACGCGCGAACACGGCGCGCTGGTCGCGTTTGAAACCGGCACGACGACCGCGTTCGCGTTGAACAACGCCGAAGGGCGCGGCATCTTGTTCATCGGTCCCGGCGTCGAAGTGTACGAAGGCATGGTCATTGGCGAGCAGGCACGCGAGGGCGATATTCCGGTGAACGTGTGCAAGTTGAAACATCTCACCAACATTCGCAGTTCCAACTCGGACATTGCCGTGCGGCTCACGCCGCCGCGCCTCATGTCGCTCGACGAAGCCATTGAGTACATTTCCGACGACGAGTTGTTGGAAGTGACGCCCAAGAATTTGCGGATTCGCAAAAAGATTCTGGGCACCGAAGAACGGCACAAAGCCAAGTCGGCGGCATACAAAGCCGAACTGCGCGAAGCTCGCGCGCAAGAGGAAGGATAAATTAAAACGCGCTCGCATGATTCATGCGAGCGCGTTTTAATTTTGGTCGGCTCAATTCGGTGTCACACGCAACGCGCCCCACGATTGCAGAATGACGCTGGCAAGCGAAGCATACGCGATGATCTTTTGTCCGGTGACCTGGACGAATAATCCTTCGGGCGTGCGCGTCGGGGGACCGAACGCGATCAGGAGGACGTAGGCAAAGAGAAGCGCGGCGAACGCGATAAAGATCAAGGTAAAGCGTTTGGGATAAGAGGGGTGGCGCATCATCGGCGCGAGGTAGCACAGCACGGCGATGAAAAAAGTTCGAAACGCGACCTGGACAAGATTGTTGTGCAAAGGCGAGTTGAGGTCGGCGGGCGTGAGCGCGACGCCGATGAAACTGCCGGCTGACACCATGCCGAACAGCGCGCCCAGCCCGCCGAGAAATTTATCGAGCCGATTTGTCGCAAAGAATTGGGCGAACGCGATAAAGAAAATGCCGACCGACCCGCCGGCAATGGACAAGCCAAACGTGAACAGCCAAAACGAAATTTCATTCGCTTGACCAGACCAAGCGCGTGTGCGTCCTAGGTCGCTGAAAAAATTGTTCAGAAACGAATAGCCGGTCGTGGTTGGGTCGGTGCGGATGCCGCCGCGATAAAAGAACATCGCCGTTGTGGTGAGCACGACAAACAACAAGCTGGCGCCGATGGCAAGTTGAAAAATGCCGCGCCGCCAGAATGGAGCGAATGCGCTCGGCATTTTTATTTTACCGCGCCGTGAAACCAGCAGACCTTGACGTGCGGCACGTTCGCATCGCGTTTGACGGCGTGCGGTGTGCCGGCGGGCGCGATAAAACACACGTCGGGTGCGAGGCGAAATTCCTCGTCGCCGACCTTTGCCCAGCCCGTGCCTTCGAGCACGACAAATCCTTCCTGGTCTTCGTGCACGCCGGGCGCGAGATAGTTTGGCTCGGTGTAGAG
>CAZPIR010000099.1:0-9769 GCA_964586085.1 uncultured Anaerolineaceae bacterium
CCGGCGAACGGTATCACTGCGCCGATTGTGGACGTGGGCATGGGCACAGAAAAAGAGTACGCCGCGAAAAAAGGTATGTTCGCCGGAAAAATCGTCTTGTGTTCGAGCGCGAATCCGGAAGAAGGACGTTCGCCGCATCGCCGCGAAAAGTACGGCTGGGCGGTGGATGGTGGCGCAATCGGTTTTATCTATGCGCGGCACTTGCCCGGCGGTTTGCCGGAAACCGGGTCACTGCGCCCAGGTCGTCTCGGTGAAATTCCGGCGATTGCCGTGTCGTACGAAACCGGCTTTGCGCTCAAACGCATGATCGCCAAAGGCGAAACGGTTGCGACGATTCTCGCGCAGAACGAATCGCGCCCAACGATTGCGAATCATGTCGTCGGCGAAGTGCGCGGGCAAACGAATGAGGTTGTGATTGTCGGCGCGCATTACGATGGGCACGACATTTCGCAGGGCGCGAACGACGATGCGACCGGCACCTGTCTCGTGCTCGAACTCGCGCGATTGTTCGCGCCACTTCAAGGTCAACTCAAGCGCACGATTCGTTTCATCGCCTTCGCGTGCGAAGAACTTGGTGTCCTGGGTTCGACCGAGTACGTCAAGCAACATCTCGGTGAGATGAATAACGTCGCGTTTATGATGAACCTGGACAGCGGCGTGGGCGATGGACCGAAAGGTTTCACGTTCACCGGTCTCGACGATGTCGAAACATTTTTAAAAGGCGTCGCCAAAGAAACGCGCTACGCTCTACGCCTGCGTGAGAAAATCGAAACGGCATCCGATCACTTTCCATTTTTCATGGAAGGCGTGCCGGCTGTGATGATGCTCGCGCGTCCGAGCGACCGCGCGATTGGTCGCGGCTTTACGCACACGGCGATGGACACGATTGACAAGGTGAACGAACGCGACATGCACGAGTGCGCGATGGTTGCCGCGCGCGTGTTATTGCACAGCGCGCAATCCGAACGTGTATACCCGCGTCATCGCACACCGGACGAAATCAAACAAATTTTGATCGCGCAAGATTTGAAAGATGCTTTGCAAGCGCAGGGCAAATGGAAGTTTGCATAGAGATGTGCGTTGGCTGTCCTTGCACGTAGGAGGCAAATCAGATGGGAACTGGTTTTCAGCTCGACGAGACAAAAGTACCGACCGTGACGACTGGAGCGAGTGAGAAAAAATATCAAGCTATCTTGATGGCGTTGCGCGAAAATGTGGTGACCTTGGATGCCGAAGGGCGAATTCAATATATCAACCACGTGTCGCCGGGTTTGGATGAGCGCCAAATGCTTGGCTCGAATTGGCTAACCTGGCTTGAGGAAACGGATCGTCCCATCGCCATGCGAGCCATCGAACACACGCGCACGACCGGCGAGACGACCGAGATCGAATTTCGCGCCATCGGTCCGCAGCGTGAGATGACATGGTTCCAAGTTAGCTTTACGCGGTTGGTGCTCGACGCGACTCCTAGTATCCTGCTCATCGCGCAAGATATTACCGAACGCAAAATTGCCACCAGTAGGCATCGCCAGATCACTCGCTTGTACGCGACGCTGAGTCAAATCAATCAATCCATTGTGCGTGTCAAGGAGCCACCCGAACTCTATCGTGCGATTTGTGAGGTGTCCGTCCAGTACGGCGAATTTACTTTGGCGTGGATTGGTATTTTGGAACGCGCGACAGGACGCATCATCCCTGTCGCACATGCCGGTGCCAATGAGGGGTATGTTGAAAGTTTGCATAGCAACCTCAATGACCCAGCCACTGGTTATGGACCGACTGGCATGGCGATCCGCACCGGCAAGATCAAAACCAGCGACGATATTCAAACTGATATTGCGGTGCAATCTTGGCGCGAGCATGCGCTTGCTCGCGATTTTCGCGCGAGCATCAGTGTACCATTTCGTTTGCAAGGTGAAACGATTGGCGCACTCAATTTATATGTGCGCGAGCCGTTTTTCTTTTCGTCTCCCGAAGAAATCAAACTGCTCGAAGAAATTAGTTGGGATATTTCGTTTGCGTTGGACGCGATGCAAATCGAAGCGGAACGTAAACGCACCGAGGATGCTTTGCGGGAGAGCGAGCAAAAATGGAGTGTTGCGTTTGCCAAAGCGCCTTATGCCAGTACGCTCTCTGTCATACCGAGTGCGACATTGCTCGATGTCAATGAAGCATTCGAAAAAATATTTGGTTACACCAAACAAGACGCGATTGGTAAAACGCCAGCGGAACTGGGAATTAACCCCGAAACTTTAGAGCATCGCGCGCGGATCGCACAAGAATTGCAAACTAGGCCAAGTCTGTGCGATATCGAGTACGACCTAGTCACCAAAGCCGGCGAGGTGCGGAATTGTCTCGTGAACATGAATGTGATTCACGTGGCAGGGCAAGACTATCTCCTGCAATCCATACAGGATATTACCGAACGCAAACGCTTTGAGCTTGAACTCGCTGAAACGCGGACGCTATTCCAAAAAATGTTTGAACTCGGTCCGGTAGCCGCTTCTTTTTCTCGCTTGCACGACCGTACCGTGTTGAACATGAACGCGGCGCTGGAACAAATGGTAGGGTATACTCGCGACGAGGTGATCGGTCGTTCCAGCACCCAACTGGATTACTGGGTGGATGCGACCGAGCGCCAACGCGCCTTTGCCGCTTTTGTTGAACAGCAACGGGTCCAAAACTATGAATTCCAATTTCGCACCAAACAGGGAAACATAGGCGATGCCCTGCTCTCTGCCGAAGAGATCGAACAACGCGGCGAAAAGTACATGTTGGCAATGTATGTGGACATCACCGAACGCAAACGCGCGGAACAAGCCCTGCGCGAAAGCGAAGCACGTTATCGCTTGATCGCCGATAATACCGCCGATGTGATCTGGGTGTTGGATCCCATCGCGGGCAAGTTTACGTACGTCAGCCCCTCGGTCGAAAAACTGCGCGGCTATACACCCGCTCAAGTGATGGCGCAACCGGTCAGCGAATCACTCACGCCCGCCTCGCTCAAGTTCATCAGCGATTCCTTGGCAGAGAATCTGCCGCCATTTATCGCCAAAGGGTCGGGGACGGTATCTTTTGTTACGGAGATAGACCAGCCGCGTAAAGATGGCTCGATTGTGCAGACTGAAGTGACCACCACCTACATGTTCAACGAGCGTGGTCAAGTGGAAATTGTTGGTGTCTCGCGCGACATTACCGAGCGCAAACACATCGAAAATGAATTGCGGAAAAGCCGCGAGCGCTACCAGAACTTTGTTCAGCAGAGTTACGAAGCCATCTATTGCACTGAGTTTGACAAGCCGATTGACACCACCTTGCCCATCGAAGAACAAATAGACGCGATTTATCAAAACGCGTACATGGGCGAGTGTAATCAAGCCATGGCGACGATGTACGGTCTGCCTTCGCCCGATGCGTTTATCGGTCAGCGGATGATTGATTCGCACGGCGGCAAGGATAATCCGGTCAATCGCACAACCTTTCGACAATTTATCGAGGGCAACTATCGCGCGTTGAATGTCGAGACCGAAGAAATCACGCCGGAGGGTGAACGACGTTGGTTTATCAGCAACAACATGGGCGTAGTGGAAAACGGTCGCCTGCTCAGAATTTGGGGCATGTCGCTCGACATCACCGACCGCAAACGCGCCGAAGCCATCCTGCACGAATCGGAAGAAAAATTCCGGCTCTTTGTCGAACACGCGCCAGCGGCAATGGCAATGCTCGACCGCGACCTGAATTATCTTGCGGTCAGTCGCCGCTGGATGCAAGGTTATCGGCTCACCGGCGATATTGTCGGGCGCAATCATTATGAGGTGTTTCCCGAAATTCCCGAACGCTGGAAAATCGTGCATCGTCGCTGTCTTGCTGGCGCGATTGAGCGTGCCGAGGAAGATCGTTTTGATCGTGCCGACGGCTCGGTTAACTGGGTCAAATGGGAAATCCACCCCTGGTTCGACCGTACCGGCAACATCGGCGGCATTGTCATTTTTTCCGAAGACATTACCGAACGCAAATATGCCGAGCAATCTCTGCGCGATTCCGAAGAACGTTTGGAACTGGTGATGGAGGGCAGTCAACTCGGTTATTGGGATTGGAACATCGAGACCGGTCAAGTCCATCGCAATGCCCGTTGGGCAGAGATGCTTGGCTATACGCTTGAAGAGATTGAGCTTTCGGTCAAGCAATGGACCGACCTGCATCATCCCGACGACCGTGCGCGTGCCTGGCAATCTGTTCAAGATCACTTGGAGGGCAGAGCGCCGGCGCATCGGTGCGAGTACCGCATGCTTGCCAAGGATGGACAATACAAATGGATCTTGGATCAAGCTCGGGTGGTCAAACGAGACGCGAACGGAAAACCTCTGCGGATGAGTGGCACGCATACTGACATTACCGAACGCAAACGCGCGGAAGACTCACTGCGTGAAAACGAAGCCAGCTTGCGCGAATCGCAACGCGTTGCGCACATAGGACATTGGAGCTGGGACACCCAAACTAATCGCGTCATCTGGTCGGACGAGATGAAACGAATTTTTGGGCTTGACCCCGCAACCTTTGACGGCGACCTGGCTCAAATCATCGCGCGCGCCATTCATCCCGAAGATCGCGCGCAGGTGGACGCGGCGAATCAAGCTGTGCTTACCGTGCAAAAGCCGGCACCGATAGAATATCGTGTGATTCTCCCCGATCAATCCGTGCACACGATTTGGGCGGTGCCGGGTGACAAGATAACAAATGTCGGCGGCAAAATTGTTAAACTGACGGGCATCGTGCAAGACATTACCGAGCGCAAACAAACCGAAGAGCGCATTCATCGCCAAGTGCAACAGTTGGATGCTCTGCGCTCGATTGATACGGCAATCAGTAGCAATTTTAGTTTGAGTATCACGCTGGATATTTTGCTCAAGCAAGTGGTCTCGCAACTGGGTGTTGATGCCGCCGCCGTACTCCTCTTTAATCCCAACTTGCTTGTGCTCGAATTTGCCGCCGGCACCGGTTTCCGTTCTCCCGCCATTCAGCAAACCAAAGTCCGCCTGAGTGAGGGCATTGCGGGACGGACCGCCTTTGAACGGCGCATGCAGAATGCTACCTTGATCTCAAACACCGCGCGTGATTTTGCGAATCGTCCCGGCATCACCGATGAAAATTTCAACACTTATTTTAGTGTGCCGTTGATCGCCAAAGGGCAAATCAAGGGTGTGCTCGAAGTGTTCCATCGCGCGCCGCTCCAAGCGAATGCCGAGTGGCTCAACTTTTTAGAAATCCTGTCTGGGCAAGCCGCCATCGCGATTGACAACGTGCAACTGTTCGAACGCTTGCAACGTTCCAATCTCGATCTCGCGTTGGCGTACGATGCGACGATTGAGGGTTGGTCACGCGCGCTTGATCTGCGCGACAAGGAAACTGAAGGGCACACGCAACGCGTCGTCGAGCTGACGCTCACGATGGCGCGCGTGCTGGGAATTGCCGAAGCGGACCTGGTGCATCTGCGACGTGGCGCGCTCTTGCACGACATTGGCAAGCTGGGTGTGCCGGATGCGATTCTGTTCAAGCCAGGCAAACTCTCCGACGAGGAAATGCAAATCATGCGTCGTCACCCGGTCTTTGCCTACGAAATGTTGTCGCCGATTGCGTACCTGCGTCCCGCGCTCGATATTCCGTACTGCCATCACGAAAAATGGGACGGCACCGGGTATCCGCGTCGTCTTGCCGGCGAGCAAATTCCGCTTGCCGCGCGCATCTTTGCGGTGGTGGATGTGTGGGATGCGCTGTGCTCGGATCGTCCGTATCGCAAGGGCTGGGACGAAAACCAGGTGCGTGAACACATTCACTCGGAGATCGGCACGCATTTCGATCCGCGCGTGGTCGAGGTGTTTGAAAAATTAATCATGCTCAAGCATCGTAGTTCGTGCGAGTCAATCCAGTGAGACACCGTACATGATTCACCCAGCCATACACATCAGAGCAAAATTCATCGCGTAGGAAAAATAAATGAACAAGGGTATTTGGTACGGCATCGCGGCGTATGCGTGCTGGGGCTTGTTTCCAATTTATTGGAAATGGCTCGTGCATGTTTCGGCGCTCGAATTGATTAGTCATCGCATCATTTGGTCGTGCGTCATTCTCACCGCGATCATTTTCCTGACACGTCAATGGCAGGCGTTTCGTCAAGCCATTCAAGCGCCGCGCGTTTTGCGAATTTATCTCGTCGCCGCGATTTTGATTGGCATCAACTGGCTCGTCTACGTGTGGGCGGTTATTTCCGGTTACGTGGTCGAATCGAGTCTCGGTTATTTCATCAACCCGCTCGTCAGCGTAGCGTTGGGCGTGATCATCTTGCGCGAACGCTTGCGCCCGGGTCAGTGGTTGCCGATTATTCTCGCGACCATCGGCGTGCTCTATCTCACCTGGGCGTACGGCAAGCCGCCCTGGATCGCATTGACGCTTGCGTTCACGTTCGGCGTTTACGGCTTTGTCAAAAAAACTGCGCCGCTCAATTCGTTGTATGGTTTGAGTTTAGAGACCGGCATCTTGATTGTGCCCGCGACGCTCTTTTTGATTTATTCGGAAGTGGTTGGGCAAGGCGCGTTTCTCAACACGGGGCTGATTGCCGATGCCCTGATGATGGGCGCGGGTGTGGTGACGACCATTCCGCTTTTACTGTTTGCTTCCGCCGCGCGGCGCATTCCACTTTCGTTGATGGGCGTTTTGCAATATCTCGCGCCGACGTTGCAATTCTTGTGCGGCATCTGGATTTATCACGAACCGTTTAGCCAAACCCAGTTTATCGGTTTTGGCATCGTCTGGATCGCGCTCATCATTTTTGCGGTCGAGGGATTTGTTGCGCATCGCGCGCAAGCGGCTGTCGTCGTCGCCGAGTAACTTGCCGAAAGGAGTTCGATGTCAAAACCACTCATTCTGGGGCAAATGACCTGGGAAGATGCGCGCGACGCGCTTGAGAACGTCGAACTCGCGATCATCCCAACCGGCTCGTTCGAGCAACACGGTCCGCACATGACGTTCGAGGTGGACACGGCACGCGCCGCCGCGTTTGGCAAACTGCTTGCCGAACGATTGTCGCCGCGTGTCATCCTCGCGCCGCCGATTTCGCTCGGCGTGTCGTATCATCACATGGATTTTCCCGGCACGATCACTTTGCGCGCGGAAACATTCCAAGCGATCATTTACGATGTGGTGTGGAGTTTGCGCGAGCACGGCGTTAAACAATTTTTCTTTGTGAACGGTCACGGCGGCAACAAGGCATCGCTCGATATCATGGCGGTGCGTTTGCGGCACGAACTCGGCGTGCGCGTTGCCTGGTCGAATTTCAGTATGCTCGCCGCCGAAGTGCGTAAGGGACGCATCAAATCGGAAATTACCGGTCACGCGTGCGAAGGCGAAACGTCGCAAGCCATGTATCTCGCGCCGCACGTGGTCAAACGCGACCATCTCACGCGTGGCACAATCAAAGGATACCCGTACAAATTTATGGGCAAGGGCAACAGCGGCGGCATCATCGTCCCGTACACCTTTGCCGAGTTGACCGAGAACGGCGCGCTCGGCGATGCGACCCAAGCGACCGAAGCCTACGGCAAAGAAGTGATTGACGCCGCGCTCGCCAAAGCCACCGAATTCTTGATAGACTTTATGGACAAGAACAAAGTAGACTGACGTGAGGTAGGACAAGTTTCAAACTTGTCCTACATTTTTTTAATTGACAACCATCCAAAAATCATTATAATTTCTAATTGAAAACGTTTTTCAATTAGAAAAAGATGCCACCTACAACCATCGCCGCGGGATTGCGGCAGAATCATCGCAAACTAACACGCGCGCGCCAAGCGATTCTCGACATTATCACGCAAGCGAATCGTCATCTCACGCCTTCCGAAGTTTTTCGCCAAGCCAAAGCGCGTTATCCCAACCTGGGATTGACGACCGTGTACCGCACGCTCGATTTACTTGTCGAGCTGGGGTACATTCAACGCATTCATCTCGAAGAAGGTTGCCACAGTTACGCGGCGACCGCGCGACCACACGGGCATCACCTGGTTTGCTCCGAGTGTGGGCGCGCCGAAGAATTTGCCGAATGCGATTTAGATACGCTCGTGCGCGCGTTGCAAACCCGCACGGGGTACGAAATTCAGGTGCATATGCTCGAATTGATGGGGCGGTGTCCTACTTGCCAAACAAAATCGCGCGCACTTCGGGCGCGGAAAAAATAACAAACGCGCGCGAGTCGTGACCTCGCGCGCGCACGTGCTAGAGACCAAGCCAGCTGTTCAACTGCTTGCGCCCCTGCGACGGTGATTATAACACAGAGCGGGGCGCGAGCAAATCACATTCTCAGGAGGAGATTGCTCATGTTCCGTTCGTTTCATCTGTTCGTGTTCATTGCGCTGATTGCGCTTGTGGCGTGCGCGTCGCCTGCCACGCCGACCGCTGTGCCGACGCCGAATGCGCCGGTGACGATTGTGCCGGTCATTGCGCCGACGCCGACCTCTGCGCGGCCCAACCTCAATGTGTTGGCGACGACGACGTTCCTCGCCGACATTGCCCAGAACGTTGCGGGCAATCGGCTCAAGGTCAATGCGCTCTTGCCGATGGGCGTTGACCCACACGCGTTCGAGCCGACGCCAAGCGACTTGAAAAAAGTTGCCGATGCTCAAGTGCTAATCACGAACGGGTCTGGGTTTGAAGAATTTCTCGACAAACTGCTCAAGAATGCCGGCGGCACACGCACGTTGATCGAATCATCCGCTGGCTTGACAAGCCGCAAGCCGAAAGAGGGCGAGCAACCGGAAATGTCTGACACCGAACGCGCTGATGCGATTTGCGCCGGTATCGGGAGCGAAAAACCGCAAGCCGCGTTGTCCGGCAAAGCGGCAAACTCGGCAACCGATTTGCCGGCGGAAGAAGGCGTGTTCGATGTGGCGCTGACCAAGCAAGCTGACGGCACGTTTGCCGGGTTTGTAAAATTCAAAGCGCACGACGAAGGCGACAATCACATTTCGATTGCGGCGGGCAAGGTTGTCATCAGCACGGCAAAGGACAACAAAAAGATCGAAATCGAAAAATCGGTTGCGCTCAAGTGTGGTGGGTTGGCGCAGGGCAACATTGTCGAACTCGAACACGAGGTCGAGTACGCGCTTGCGCTGACCGGCTTCAAGACCGACAAGGCGCGTTTGGCGATTGGTCCGGTCGGCGGACATCAACATGCGGGCGACCCGCATTTCTGGTTCGACCCGAATCACGTCGTCAAGTACGTCGAGAACATTCGCGATGGGTTGAGCAAAGCCGACCCGGCGGGCGCGTCCATCTACGCGGCGAACGCGACGGCGTACATCGCCAAGCTTAAAGAACTCGATCAGCAAATTGCCGAGCAGGTCAAGGTGCTCCCCGCCGACCGGCGCTTGATGGTGACGGATCACGATACGTTCGGTTACTTTGCCGACCGGTACGGTTTTCGTGTGGTCGGTATGATTGTGCCAAGCATTAGCACCGGCGCATCGCCTTCGGCGCAACAAGTGACGCGCCTTGTGCAACAAATCAAAGCGACCAAGGCGCGCGCGATTTTTCTCGAAGCCAGCACCAACCCACAACTTGCACAACAGATTGCGAAAGAAGCCGGCATCAAGGTTGTGACCGGTTTGCAATCGCACGCGATTACTGAAGCGAACGGTCCCGCGCCCACCTACATCGAAATGATGAAATTGAATGTGCGGTTGATCGTGGACGCGCTCAAATAAAACGTAATACGCAACAC
>CAZPIR010000100.1:0-5587 GCA_964586085.1 uncultured Anaerolineaceae bacterium
GGTTTGAAACTAGATACTCCCCTTCCTCCACTGTAATTTCATCAAGTTGCAACGCATCTAATTCCCGAAAGGGGTTTTTGTGAAGGATGAAGGATGAATTTGAAAGGCAGAAAAAATTCATCCTTTATCTTTTTCTCCCCGCACGTCCAACCTGAAACCTGAAACTCTCCAACCCGAAACTCTCTCCCCAATTTTGTGCTATAATGCGCCCCGTGATTTCAACGGAGACGACGCGCCCACGCTCGATGGCACGCGCGGCAATGATGGTGATGATGCTCTTTGTCGCGAGCCGCGTGCTGGGTTTACTGCGCGACATTGTCATTAGCCATCAGTTCGGCACATCGCGCGCGCTCGACGCCTACTTGTCCGCGTTCACGATTCCCGATTTTATTTTCAACGTGCTTGCGGGCGGCGCGCTCGGCTCGGCGTTCATTCCCACATTCGCGTCCGCGCTCGCGCAAAACGACGAGGCGCGCGCGTGGCGACTCGCGCGTTCGATCATCGCGATTGTGTTCGTCGTGATGACGGCGCTTGCCGCGCTACTCGCCCTCGTCGCGCCGCAAGTCGTCGCGCTCACCGTCGGACGCGGCTTTGCGGCGAGCGAGCAACAACTCACCGCCGACCTGATGCGCTGGATGCTCATCACGCCGATTGTGTTTGGCGTAAGCGGAATTGTGATGGGCATTCTGAATGCGTACCAGCATTTTGTTCTGCCCGCGCTCGCGCCGGCGCTGTACAATGCCGCGATCATTTTTGGCGCGCTCGTCCTTGCGCCGACGATGGGCGTCTATGGTTTGGTTGCCGGCGTCGTCGTTGGCGCGTTCGCGCATTTATTGGTGCAACTACCCTGGTTTGTGCGCGCAAAAAAAATTATCAATTGGCAATGGTCAATTGATAATTTCAAATCTCCCGATGTGGTGCAAGTTGGACGATTGATGTTGCCGCGGATGTTGGGACTGGCGGCAGTGCAAATCAATTTTGTCGTCAACACGATTCTCGCGTCGGGCTTGTCGGTGGGACGCATCGCCGCGCTCGGTTATGCGTGGCGCGTGATGCTCTTGCCGGTCGGCGTGATTGGGCAATCGCTCGCGACGGTCGTGTTCCCCACCTTGTCGGCGCAAACCGCGCGACAGGCGCATGACGAATTTCGTGACACGTTTTCAACTTCATTGCGCGCGACCTTGTATCTCACCATCCCGGCATCGGTTGGATTGATTTTGCTCGGCGCGCCGGTGATTGCGCTCTTATTTCAGCGCGGCGAGTTTTCCGCCGCGTCAACGCAAGAGACGGCGTTCGCGTTACAGTTTTACGCGCTCGCCTTGTTCGCGCATTCGGGTCTCGAAATTATCACGCGCGCATTTTATGCTTTGCACGACACGAAAACGCCGGTCATGGTTGGCGTTGGCGCGATGGTGTTGAATGTTGTGCTCAGTGTAGCATTGCTCGCGCCGCTCGCGCACGGCGGACTCGCGCTTGCCAACTCGATTGCGACGATGCTCGAAACGCTGACCTTGTTTGCGATTTTGTGGCGGCGTCTCGGCGACATTGATGCGCGGCGCATCGCGCTTTCGATGGCGCGTGTGCTTGTCGCGTCCGGCGCAATGGCAATCAGCGTGATGTTCGTCGCGAACGTGCTCGCGTTTGCCGGCGTGCTCGTCGTCATTATTTCTAGCGGCATCGTTGGCGCGCTCGTTTATTTCGGCGCGACGTACGTGATGCGTGCGGATGAACTCGCCTTCGTGTTGCGACGCATCAATCGCAAATCGTAAATCGCGCCACAGAGAAAAAACAAAAAAATCTCTGTGACCTCTGTGGCGAAAAATAAAATCATAAATCGAAAATCAAAAATCATAAATGGGTGAGTGATGATTGACAAACTAGAAGCAATCGAAAGACGGTACGACGAATTACACAACTTGATGGCGGATTCGACCGTAACATCCGATCAGACGCGTCTTCGCGAAATCACGCGCGAGATTAGCGGGCTGGATGAAATCGTGACCAAGTTCCGCGAGTATCGCACAACGCACGACGCGCTCGAAAAAACGCGCGTGATTGTGCGCGATGAAACCGACGAAGAGATGCGCGCGATGGCGCGTGAAGAAGTGACAACGCTCGAAGCGGACGATGCGCGTTTGCTCGCCGAGATGCGTGTGTTACTTTTGCCCAAAGACCCGCGCGACGATAAAGATGTGTTCGTCGAAATTCGCGCCGGCACCGGCGGCGATGAAGCGGCATTGTTCGCGGCGGACTTGTATCGGATGTACACGCGTTACGCCGAAGACAAGGGTTGGAAAGCCGAACTGGTGGACGAGAATCGTACCGGGTTAAAGGGTTACAAAGAAGTTGTGTTTGAAATCAAGGGCAAGGGCGCGTTCTCGCGGATGAAGTACGAGAGCGGCGTGCATCGCGTGCAACGCGTGCCGGCAACCGAAGCGCAGGGACGCATCCACACTTCGACCGCGACCGTTGCGGTGCTCGCCGAAGTGGACGATGTGGCGATTGACATCAAGGCGGACGAAATCAAGATTGATATTTTTCACGCCTCGGGGCACGGCGGACAAAATGTGCAAAAGGTGGCGACCGCCGTTCGCATCACGCACCTGCCGACCGGCATTGTCGTCGCGTGCCAGGACCAACGCTCGCAGTTGCAAAATAAAATTCGCGCGATGGGTGTTTTGCGCGCGCGCCTGTACGAACTCGAAATCGAAAAACAACAACGCGAAACGATGGAAGCGCGCCGCGCCCAGGTCGGTTCGGGCGAACGCTCGGAAAAAATTCGCACGTACAATTTTCCCCAGGATCGCCTGACCGATCACCGCATCGGCTTGAGTGTGCACAACTTGCCGCGCATTCTCGACGGCGACATTGAAGAAATTATTGACGCGCTGATTCTGCAAGACCAAAGCGAAAAATTACAGAACGCGGGAGTGGCGTGAGTTTATTTGCGGCGTTACGGTATCGCGCGTTTGCGTTTCTTTGGCTCGGGCAAACCATCTCCAAACTGGGCGATAATTTGTATCGCATCGCGCTCGCATGGTGGGTGCTCGAAAAAACCGGCTCGGCGGCGGCGATGGGCACCGTGCTGGTTTTTTCGTTTGTGCCGATGTTGATTTTTGTTTTGATTGGCGGCGTTGCCGTGGATCGTTTGCCGCGTGGGCGCGTGATGCTGGCGTCCGATCTGGCGCGCGGCGTGTTGGTGATTGGTGTCGCCGTGCTCTCGTTTGCGAACGCGCTCGACCTGTGGCAAATTTATGTGGTCAGCATCGTGTTTGGTTTTGTGGACGCGTTCTTTCAACCGGCGTACACCGCGATTGTGCCGGACATGGTGCCGCATGAAGGATTGCTCAGCGCGAACGCGCTTTCCAATTTGAGTTGGCGCATCACCGGCGCAGCGGGTCCCGCCCTCGGCGCGGTGTTTGTGGCGGCGGGCGGTACTTCGATGGCGTTCGCGCTCGATGCGGTTTCGTTTTTTATTTCCGCGGTGTGCCTCATCCCAATTCTCAACGTTGCCTCGCACGCCTCGGCGACCGAATCGAAAAATGTTCTGCACGATTTGCGCGACGGCTTGCGCGCTGTGTTTGCTTCGCCCTGGTTGTGGATTACGATTGCCGTGTTCGGTTTTGCGAACATGGCGTTTGAAGGCGCGATGGGTTCATCTCTGCCATTCCTCGTGAAAAATAATTTGGACAGCGATGTGAATGGGCTGGGCCTGGTGACTTCGATGTTCTCGTTCGGCGCGATTGTCGGCGCGGTGTGGATCGGGCGTTACAAAAAATTGCATCGGCGCGGATGGATTGCGTACGGTTCGGCGTTGATTGGCACGGCGGCGTTCATCACGTTCGGTTTGCCGATTACGATTTATGGCGTGATGCTTGCCGCGTTCATCGCCGGTGTTTCCGAGGGCTTGTTTGGTTTGATTTGGACGAACACGATGCAAGAGCGTGTGCCCTCCGAATTGTTGGGGCGCGTCTCTTCGATTGATATGCTGGGTTCGTTCGTCTTGATTCCGATTGGGTACGGACTCGCGGGCTGGGCAACCGATTGGATTGGCGCGCCGCTCGTGTTTATCATCGGTGGCGCGTGGGCGTTCAGCTTGCTCGCGCTCGCGCTGGTGCATCCGGCAATTCGAGGTCTCGATTGATCGCGCAAGATGCATTGCTCGATGCGGTGCGCGCGCTCGGCGCGACGCTTGAGTACCACGAGGCGCGTTTGCAAGCCGAGTTGCTCCTCGCGCACGCGCTTGAAATTTCGCGCACGATGATGCTCGCGCGGCTCGACGAAACGATTACGCCGGATGTTGCCGCGCAGTACGCCGCGAATGTCGCGCGCCGCGCGCAGAACGAACCACTCGCGTACATCCTGGGTCACCAGGAATTTTATCGGCTCGATTTTCTCGTTGACCGGCGCGTGTTGATTCCGCGCCACGAAACCGAAACGCTCGTCGAACTTGCGTTGAACGCCGCGCGCCACATCGCCGCGCCGACGATTGTGGATGTGGGCACGGGGTCGGGCGCGCTCGCGTTGACGCTCGCACACCATTTGCCGGACGCGCGCGTGTTCGCGCTCGACATTTCACGCGATGCGCTCGATGTGGCGCGGATGAATGCCAAGCGCTTGAACCTTGATGCGCGCGTCGAGTTTATCGAGAGCGATTTGCTCGAACGCTTCGCCGGTTCGTTCGATGTCCTGGTTGCGAACCTGCCGTACATTCCCCGCGAACGTTTCGACCAACTGCCGCGCGAGGTGCGCGCCTTCGAGCCGCGTCGCGCGCTCGATGGCGGACCCGATGGGCTGGATGTGTTTCGGCGTTTGCTCGCACAACTAGAATCGCACGCTTTACGTCATGCGCGCGCATTTTTTGAAATATCGGAAGAGCAGGGCAAGGACGCGCTGGAAGTTGTCTGGCGCGCGTTGCCGCGCTGTGTTGCCACGTTGCACCACGATCTCGAAAATTTGGATCGCGTGGTCGAATTACAAATTACGCATGACTAACTTGAAACCTGAAACCTTAAACCCGAAACCTCAAATCCGTCTCATCGCTTCCGACCTGGATGGCACTCTGCACAGTACTGGAACGTTTTCGCCGCGTGTGCGTGATGCCGTTGCGCGGGCGCGCGCGCAGGGTGTGCGTGTTGTCGTGGCGACCGGGCGCATGTTTTTGTCTGCCGGGCGACTGGCGCGCGACCTGGGTCTCGATGATGTGGTTGTCACCGATCACGGCGCGACGATCTGGGATTTGCAAACGAACACTATCCTGACTCAGCAATGTGTGCCAACTGATCTGGCGCGCGCGGCCTGTGCGTTGATGCCGCCGGATGGCACGGTGCTCGTTTGCGTCAACGAAAAATTTCACACGCCGCGCATTACCGAGAATGCGCTCGCGTTCGCCAACTATAATCGCTACAACCTGGTTCACACCCCCGACCTGATCGAAACGCTCGACGCGGCGCCGCAAAAAATGGTGTTCATCCACGACGAGGATGTGACGCGCGATTTGCTTGCGCGCATGACTCGCGCGCTAGGCGAACAACTTCAGGTGGTGCAATCACATCCCTACTTTGTCGAGGTCACGCATCGCGAAACA
>CAZPIR010000100.1:5597-9755 GCA_964586085.1 uncultured Anaerolineaceae bacterium
TGCGTGGCTCGCGAATCGTTGGGGTATCGCACGCGATCAAGTGTTAGCGATGGGCGATCAAGGTAACGATCGTTCGATGATCGAGTGGGCGGGTGTTGGTGTGGCGATGGGCAACGCGACGGATGAGCTCAAGCGCGTCGCCGATTTTGTTGCGCCGAGCGTGGACGAAGATGGCGCGGCAGTTGCGATTGAAAAATTTGTGTTGGCGAGAGACGAATGAAAACTTCTATTTATCCGATTCGAGACACGGAGGCATTCGCGCACGCCGTGCGACTGTTACGCGCGGGCAAGGTCGTCGCCTTTCCCACCGACACGGTGTACGGCGTGGGCGCGATGGGGTTTCATGTGCGCGCGATAGAGCGCTTGTACGAAGTCAAGGAACGCGAACGCGACAAAGCGATTCCGTACTTGCTCGCCGATGCGCGCGCGCTCGACCAAGTTGCGCGGACGATCCCCGATGCGGCGCGCGTGCTCGCGGCTAAATTTTGGCCCGGCGCGTTGACGCTTGTCGTGCCGGCATTGCCGCGCGTGCCAAGAATTCTCACGGCGGGCGGCGATACGGTCGCCGTGCGCGTGCCGAATCATCCCGGCGCGCAAGCGTTGATTGATTCGCTCGGCATGCCGCTTGCCGCGACAAGCGCGAATGTGTCCGGCGGACCTGACCCGGCTACCGCCGCGCAAGTATTCAAGCAACTCGAAGGACGCTTGCCGGTGATTCTCGATGGCGGTGCGACCAAAGGCAACGTGCCCTCAACCGTTGTAGATGTAACCTGCGATCCGCCGCGCGTGTTGCGAATTGGCGTGATTACGGTTCAAGAATTAGAAGCAACTTTGGGAGTGAAATTGACGATTGGCAATTGACCATTGTCAAGGTAAAATTCTATGCTTATTGGCATTGATGCTTCGCGCGCGACGAGTGCCACTCCGACCGGCACAGAAATTTATTCGCGTGAATTGATTCGCGCTCTGCTCAAGATGGATCGCGCGAACCTGTACCGCTTGTACACGCGCGATGCCGTGCCGCGCGAATTTTTCGGCGCGACGCATAATTTTGAAATTCGCACGATGCCGTTTCCGCGTTTGTGGACGCACCTCCGTCTCTCGTTCGAAATGCTCACGCGCGCGCCGGACGTGTTGTGGATTCCGGCGCATGTGCTTCCCCCGATTCATCCGCGCCGTTCGGTCGTCACGATTCACGATCTGGGACATTTGCATTTTCCGCAAGCGCATCCCGGTTTGCAACGCGCGTACCACACCTGGGCGACGCGCTGGAATGCGCGCGCGGCATCGCACATCCTCGCCGACTCGGAAGCCACCCGCGATGACATTGTGCAATTCTGCGATGTGCCTGCCGAAAAAATTTCTGTTGTGTACCCGGCGTTCGACGCGCAAGCATTTCAACCGGTGCGCGACGAAACGCAACTCGCCGCGATGCGCGCGCGGTTACGTATAGGCAGAGACTATCTCCTCGCGATTGGCACAATTCACCCGCGCAAAAATTATGCGCGTCTCATCCAAGCGTTTTCAAAATTATCAATTGATGCTTGTCAATTGATCATTGTCGGCAAGCGAGGTTGGTTACACAAGCCGATTTTCGATTTGGTTGAACAACTGGGTTTGCAAACGCGTGTGCATTTCCTCGATTATGTTCCCGCCTCCGATTTACCTGCGCTGATCAGCGGCGCGCGCTTGCTCGCGTTTCCCAGTTTGCACGAGGGCTTTGGCTTGCCTGTCCTGGAAGCGAATGCGTGCGGCACGCCGGTCGTGTGCTCGATGACCTCGTCGTTACCCGAAGCCGCGAGCGATGCCGCGCTGTTGATTGATCCCTTTGATGTGGACGCGCTTGCCGGCGCGATGCAACGCTTGCTCGACGATGAACGTGTGCGCGCGAAATTGATTGGCAAGGGTTTTGAGAATTTGCAACGCTTTTCCTGGCAAGCGAGCGCAAGCCGCGTGCTCCAAGTTTTGCAAACCAGTTGATGATTTTGGTCTTGCCACATTTTCATTCATTGCCGGGTTAATCACCCGCAAGTCCGATTGCCGGCAAACTCGAATCGTGCGATAATTCTTTGCATGAAACGTTGCTTACCTCTTTTACTTGTGCCTCTTGCGTTCTTGCTTGCCTTCCAAACGAGTGCCGCCGCATCCATGCGCGCCCATGTGGATGCGCGCGTGATTGCCGACACGGCGAATGGCACCCCCGCACCTTTTCTTGTTGTGCTCAAGTCGCAGGCGAACGTGCGTGCACTCGCCGCGCAAACGAGTGATGCGCGCGCGCGTGGTCGGCTCGTTTTCGATGGCTTGCGCCAAACCGCGAATGCTTCACAAGCATCGGTGCGCGCGCAACTCGAAACGCTCGGGGTCAAGCATCGCGCGTACTGGATTACAAATGTGATTGCCGTCGAAGGCGATCGCGCGCTTGTGGATGCGCTTGCCGCGCGCGCCGATGTGCTTGCCATCGAATCGAATCGCGCGTTCCAGGTTCCACTCGAAACGCCCATGCTTGGCGTTTCACGCGCGCCGAGCACAGTCGAGTGGGGCATTAGCAAAATCAATGCGCCGAATGTGTGGGCGCGTGGATACACCGGGCAGGGCACGATTTACGCGAACGCCGACACCGGGGTGCAGTGGGATCATCCTGCACTCAAATCGCATTACCTGGGTTGGAACGGCACGAGTGCGGATCACAACTATGCGTGGTGGGATGCGATTCACGCCGACATTAGCGGGAACGGTACAAATCCTTGCGGATTCAGTAGCACAGTTCCGTGCGATGATTACGGTCACGGCACACATACCACCGGCACCGGCGTTGGCGATGATGGCGCGGGCAATCAAATCGGCGTCGCGCCCGGCGCAAAATGGATTGCGTGTCGCAACATGGAAGATGGCTGGGGACAACCCAGCACGTACATCGAGTGCTTGGAATTTTTTCTCGCGCCGACCGATTTGACCGGCGCGAATCCGGATCCCGATAAACGACCGGATGTGGTGGGCAATTCGTACGGCTGTTTGTACTCGGCACCGGAAAATTGCTCGGTGAATAGTTTGTTGACCGCGATGGATAATTTGCGGAACGCCGGCGTGTTCATGTCCGTGTCTGCCGGGAATAGCGGCGCATCGTGTTCACGCATCGCCGAACCGCCGGCAATTTACGATTCTTCAATCACGGTTGGCGCGACGAACGTGGATGATTCGATTGCTGGGTTTAGCAGTCTTGGTCCGGTCACGATTGATGGCAGTAACCGGCGCAAACCGGATTTGGTTGCGCCGGGTGTGAATGTGCGTTCGAGTGTTCCCGGCAACACGTACGCGTCCAAGCAAGGCACTTCGATGGCATCGCCACACGTCGCCGGCGCGGTGGTGTTGTTGTGGTCGGCGTTTCCGGCGTTGCGCCGCAACGTGGACGCGACCGAAATGATTTTGCAACAATCGGCAGTGCATCTCACGACAACGCTGGGATGTGGTGGCGATACAAGCAGTTCGATTCCGAACAATACGTTTGGGTACGGTCGGCTCGATGTGAACGCGGCGTACACGTACGCGCAGTGCGTTTATTTTGGACAATGTAATCTGGTATTTCCCAGTATTCAGAAAAATCAGTAACGCGTTTAACGCACGGTCATTCCAAGCAGAGCGGGGAATCGCTCAAATTGTTTGTCGAAATGACATCCAGGTGCGTAACATCAGTCAGTGATGCTCCGCAGAGGATTGGAATTTGGAGGCAAGCATGAAGTTCGTCCGCATGATATTGGTAAGTTGGATTTTTGCGTTGATTACCGGGTGCGCGATGCTCGCACCCACGCCGCGTCCGCCAACGCCGACGGTCGAGCGCATCAACGCGACGCCGGCGCCGTATGTTACCGAGACGCCGGTGCCTACGCGTGTGCCAACGCTCACGCCAACGATTGCCCCGCTCGCCGGCGTGGCGACCCAGTTCGAAGCGGCGCGCGCGCTCGAACACGTGCGCACGCTGTCCGAAAAAATCGGCGCGCGCCCGGCAGGTTCGGACACGAGCGAACGCGCAGGCGATTATATTTTCAATCAACTTGGCGCGCTGGGGTACACCGTCGAGTGGCAAAGTTTCAAATTCGAACAATGGATCAATCGCAACACGATTCTCGAACTGACCGCGCCAACGAAACGCAAATTGGAAGG
>CAZPIR010000101.1:0-9738 GCA_964586085.1 uncultured Anaerolineaceae bacterium
CCTGAATGTCTGCTTCGGGATAATCGCCGTCCCAAAAACCCAGGTCGAAACCAGCCGCGCGAGTTTGCGCGTGTTCGATCCACTCGCGCACGAGTGCACGATCCAGGTCGGCGACCTTGAGTTGATTCGTGTGCGCCTCCAAGCCCTTGTGCGCGCCCAGCCGATGCATAAATGCTTCGCCGGCAGGAATGCGTTCGCTCGTACCCGCAATCAACAAGCGGCGTTGAGCAAGCTCGGCTTGCTCGGCAATGCGTACCAGTAACTGGCGCGCCAGACCTTGGCGGCGAAATTCCGGCAAGACTTCGATTTGCATTTCACCGATATGGCGATTTTCGTCGGTCAGCATAAACGCCACATTTGCCGATGCGATCAAGCGCGTTACGTTTTTGGGCGTGATGCCCCAAGCGAACACCTGGACAAAATTCGGAATGTTGCGCCAGCCGCGCACTGCCTCGTCCAACGGAATCGGCGGATCGTCTGGCAAATTTTCGGCACGCACCAAATTGTTGAACGTATTCGCGGCGATGTACTCTTGATCGCTCGCGTTACGCGGGTCGAACGATTTGATTTCGATTTCAGTAGATTGCATCTTGCTCCTCGACAAGTTATAGGTTTCAAGGTTTCAGGTTCAACATTAAACCTGAAACTCTATTCATACCGCAATGCTTCAATCGGCGAGAGATTCGCCGCGCGCCAAGCCGGATACAAAGCGCCAATCGCACCCAGGACAAGCGCAACACCCATCGCTTGCGCGAGCAGTTCGAACGAGTACTCGCCTTTGAGAAACATGCCCATCGTCGGTTCGAGCGTGATGAGTGCGCCCAAACCCACACCGAACGCAATACCGGCAAGTCCACTCAAAAAACTGAGCAGGAGCGATTCGCGCACGATCATGCCCACCACGCGCCGCCGTCGCCAACCGAGCGCGCGCAGAGTGCCGATTTCGCGCGTGCGCTCAAACACGCTCATCAACATCGCGTTCATAATGCCAACACCGCCAATCAAAATCGCAATGAACGAGAGCGCGTTCGCCATCGAACGAAACGTTTGCATGTCGTTGGTTTTTTCGGCGTACTCGGTCGATTTGGAAACGCTCACCTCCGACCAGCGCGCCTCGATCTGTTTGCTCACTAGCTCCGCTTGACCTGGATCGCGCAGTTTCACAAAATAAAAACTGACCTGGTTTGGTTTTTTGAAAATGCGTTGCGCCTCTTGCAAAGAAATGACACCCGACCCATCTTCGTAACCGATGCCCGTTTCAAAAATCCCGACGATGCGAAACCCGTTACCGGAAATCGAAACCGTGTCGCCAATTTTCTTTTTGAGATTTTTCGCCGCGACTTTACCCAGGATCATCTCGCGCGGCGCGCGCAGACGTTCGCCTTCGGTGATGGCGTAATGCCGGATGGCATAACTTGTCGGGTCTAGTCCCCACGCCAAAAAGTACGACGTGCCCGGCATCGAGGTCACGCCAATCAACGTTCCTGATACGTACTGCACTTGCGACAGTCCCGTGACCCAGCGCCCCACCTTGTCATCAATCGCCGCGAGTGACATGTCCGACGCTTTTGCTTCGGTGATCGTCAACTCACCGCTCTTGCTTCCAATCGCACTGAGTTGTCCCATCAATCCATCCGCCATCCCGCCCAACGTCACCGCGAGTCCAACGCCCACACCAATCGCGAGCGCCGTTAACAAGGTGCGCGTGCGTTGCCGGAACACGTTCCGGAATGCAATACCGCCGACATTGCTCGACCGGCTCTAATCCCGATGCGCGCCACGCCGGATACAATCCGCCGACCACACCCAGGAAAAGCGCGGTTAAAAATCCTTGAACGACCAGCGCAGGCGTG
This sequence comes from uncultured Anaerolineaceae bacterium, assembly GCA_964586085.1. Taxonomy (GTDB): domain Bacteria; phylum Chloroflexota; class Anaerolineae; order UBA4142; family UBA4142; genus JACRBM01. Next base: position 1,854 of record CAZPIR010000101.1, read on the forward strand.
AGCGCGTTTTCGAGAAAACCGACGAGCGCGGGCAATTGATTCAGCCACATGACCAGCAAGATGGCAAGCGCAACGCCGACGATGCCGCCGAGTACGCTCAACACAATCGCTTCGCCGAAAATCAATTGCAGGACGCGTCGTCGTCGCCAACCGAGCGCGCGTAAAACACCAATCTCGCGCGTGCGCTCGAACACACTCATCAGCATCGTGTTCATCATCACCAAGCCGCCGGCAATCACCGCGAGCGCGCCGATGAACGAACCCATCGCGCGCAACATTTGCGTCTCTTGTTGGTCGTCCATAAAGTTCGATGAACGCGACGCGGTCAACTTGGGAAATCGCCGCTCGACCTCGGCGATGACGGCGGTTGTCGCTTCGGGACGTTGCACCTGGATTTGATAGTATGTGACCTGACGCGGTTTTTTGAAAATCTCTTGCGCCTCTTTCAGCGCAATCACCGCGCCCATCTCTTCGATGTTTTCGCCGGTTTCGTAAATGCCCACCACGCGAAAGGAAACCTCTTGAATTTTATAATTGTCGCCCAGTTTCTTTTTAAAATTTTTCGCCGCCGTTTTGCCCAATAAAACCTGGCGCGAACCCATCAGACGCGTGCCCTCGATGATTTTATAGTGATTGATGCCAAACTCTTGCGGCGCTAAACCGAACACGACAAAGTACGGCACGTCCGGCGTCGAGACCATGCCGAGCAAAACCCCGGACGTTTTGCTCACACCAGCGATGTTGGCGATTTGCGGTTGCACCACATCATCCACCGCCGAGAGGATCACATCCGCCGCGTCACTTTGCGTAACGATAATATCCGCGCCGCTCGACGTGAGCACCGTCGAGTACGCGTTGATGAATCCTTCCGCAAACGCGCCGAGCACAATCACCGCCGCCACACCAATCGCAATGCCAATCACCGTGAGGAGTGTGCGCGTTTTGCGGCGCAAGAGATTTTTGAAAACCATGCCAACCTTCTAGCGCGTGCCCGCCCGCCGTTTCTTTTGCCAGCGTTCGAGCAAGAGCGGGTACTCTTGTTCCAGAAACGCAAACAGGTCGCGCATTTCTTCGAGACGTTCGCGGCTGACCGGCAACTTGCTTTCGACCAGTTCCAAGCCATGTTCTGCCAGTGCGCGCAACGCGCCAATTTTGGACACTTCTTCTGCAAACCAATCCGACCACGAACCCGGTTTCAAGCGAATGTAATCACGCCGCTCGCCGGGCAAACTGACTTTTTCGACGACGCCCATCCGCATCAACAAGCGGCTCATCGTGCTGATCGAACCTTTGCTCGCGTGCAGGATGGTCGCTAATTCTTGGAGAGACACCTGCGGCGCTTCGGACACGAGCAACCAGCCCAGAATACGCCCGGCCATACGCGGCATGCCCTCATTCTCAAAAGCCAGCCCCACATCCTCGGCAAAATGTCGTTTTTCCGCCTGCCCCGTACTGCCATCCTCCGTTTTTCGGCTCATTGGTTATTCCTCCTTGAATGTCCGCAGTATATCATTATTTATTTTGTTTAGTCAAGATTGAACAAACTGATTGAATTGACCTAACTATTCCAATTAGCCCCGCCAAACAAAAACGCGATGCCTGATCGCATCGCGTTCGTTTGTCACACATTCCATTGACCGGTAATGAGCGGACGAATCAAGGGGTTGAGCACACGCTCTTCGCCAATCGTCGTCGCGCTCCCGTGCCCGGGATGCACGATCGTTTCGTCCGGGAGCGGCAACAACTTGTCCCGAATCGCGAGCATCAAGGTCATGTAATCGCCGCCGAGGAAATCGGTGCGCCCGATGCTTCCCTGAAACAGCGTGTCGCCGGTGAACACGTGTTGCTCGCCGTACAGACACAAGCCACCCGGCGTGTGTCCCGGCGTGTGCAGAACCTTGAACGTAAACGCGCCCACATTCACCGTATCGCCCTCGTTGAGCAAACGCTCCGCTGGGTCGGGTTGGCGCACCGTCATGCCAAAATGCGCCGCGCTTTCTTTGGCGGACTCGAGCACCACCACTTCGTCCGCGTGAATTGCGAACGGCGCACGCGTCGCCACGCGCAACTCGGTGAGCGCCAGCACGTGATCGAAATGCGCGTGCGTGTTGATAATCATCTTGACGTGCAAACGTTGTCGCTCAATCGCTTGCAGAATGGCGCGCGCATTGCCACCGGGATCAAGCACAATCGCTTCGCGCGTTGTTTCATCGCCTATCACATAACAATTTACGCCGAGAGGACCAACCACGAGGGTTTCTAGAATCATACGCTCCTTTGCAATCTCAAATGACGCGGCGATTATAAAATTGATGTCCGGGATTGTCAACGCCGATTTGATAACTTGCGCCCTAGCAAGGCGTTTGATATAATCGCCCCAACCTTTCAAGTGAGGAGTGTATGTACGAATCCCCATCTTTTTCGACTCCCGAACCAACTCCGCCCAAATCCAATCGCAAATTGCTCATCGGCGGAATCATTGCCGTCGTCATCGTAGGATTGATTGTTTGCTGTCTCGGTATTGTCGGCGTAGTGCTTTGGCAAAACGGTGGACTGGACGCTTTGCTGCCGCAACCGACCAACACTCCCGCGCCCGCCGTGCGCGCGACGGCCACTCGTGTGATTGCCGGCTCGTCCACCCAAACTGCACCCACACCGGTTGCCACCAAACCATCCGGGGCAACTCCCGCTCAAAAAGCGCAACCCACTCAAGCGCCCGAACCGACCTCGGCATTGCCAGCCATGCCCAAAGTCAAACCCATCAAGATGAACTCACCCGAGTACGGGGTGCAAGCATTTTTGTGGTGGCGACCTGAAGCGGCGGATCGCGACCTGGGTTTGACCAAGGAAATGGGCTTTGGCTGGGTCAAGCAAACTTTTTCGTGGCGCGATATTGAAGGCGCGAAAAAGGGCGCCTACAACTGGGAGAACGCTGACCGCGCCGTTTATCTTGCCAACGCCAAAGGCATTGATGTCCTCGCGCGGATGGACAATGCACCCGAATGGGCGGCGCCCGGTTGTTTCAACACGCAAAAGAAACAAATGGGTCCCGCCAAAAATAATAATGACTGGGCAGATTTTCTCAAGACCTTTGTCACGCGCTACAAGGGTCGCATTCGCGCGTACGAAATTTGGAACGAGCCGAATCTTTCGCGCGAGTGGTGCGGACGCGCGCCAAACCCGACTGAGTACGCCACGCTCCTCAAAGTATCTTATCAAACCATCAAAGCGATTGACCCGAACGCGATTGTCGTCACCGCCGGCATGACGCCCACCTCGCGCAACGACGATGAAGCCATGCCCGATGCGACGTACATTGAAAGAATGTATGCGGCGATGGGTAACAAATCGGACGGGTATTTTGATGCGTTGGGTGTTCACGCACCTGGTTTCAAAGCGCCGCCGGAAATGAGTCCCGACGAAGTAGCCAAAAATCCCGCGTACAACAACAACGACCCGAACGGGCGCATCTATTCGTTCCGTCATGTCGAAGATATTCGCAAGATCATGGTCGCTAAAGGTGACACGAACAAACAAATCATGATCCTGGAATTTGGGTGGACGACCGACCCGATTCATCCGGCGTACTCGTGGTTCAAGGTGGACGAACAAACGCAAGCCAAGTACATCGTGGACGCGTACCAGTACGCCAAAAAGAATTGGGCGCCCTGGATCGGCACCATGTTCGTGATCTATCTCGCCAACCCGGATTGGAACGAAGACACCGAAGAGTATTGGTGGTCTATCACCAAACCGGATGGCACACCACGCGGCGCATTCGTCCGGCTCAAAGCGATGCCAAAGTAAAGTGAGATTTGCGTGAGCGCCAAACCACCCGCCGCATCGCCCGAAGCCGGCAAAAAGCCGACACGTCCCTGGAGCAGGCTCGTCGTGCTTTGGCTGTTTCTTGCGTTGATTGCGTGGATTGGCATCAACATGATGTTCAAACCGAGCACGACGATTTCACCCCCATCCACAACAAACCCAACGCCAGCAGTTACGCGCGCAGTCACACCGGCGCCGGCATTGAACGCATCGCCAACGAGTACGCCTGCGCCGAAAGTGAACGCAACGCCGGCGAGTACACCCGTGCCAAAAGTGAACGCCTCGCCGACAACTACACGTGTGTCCACATCAACATCGCCCCCACGTTCACCCACTCGCTAATACCAAAAACAAAACCGAGAGAAGAAAATTCTCTCGGTTTTGTTTTTGGCGTTAGTTTATTTTTGTTGAATGAACTCAAGACGGGTCGGACAAGTACCGGAACCTGGATAACGTTGCGTAATCAACTTGACTTGCGGACTCGCCTGGTTGCCGTTAATCTCTAACCAGACCACCCATTCACTTCCGGGCTGACCCGTTGGAATGTTGTACATGCCGGCGGGATCGGGTGCGCCTTTGGTCGTCGTATTTGCGGCGATACCGGTTGGGTCACGAAAACGAATCGTTACATTCGGAATGCCCTTGCCGGCAGTGTCTACCACACGCCCAAAAATATAATTCGACGGACACTCGTTGCCACCGGGACCGAGTGTCGAATCCGGCGGACCGCCGGCAGAACAGAACGGTGAGTTGGCACACGCCGGTTGCGCGGGCGCGGTCGGCATAGGTGAAGCAACAGCGACCGGCGGTTGAGTGGCACGCGGCGCCACAGTGGGCGCGACCGGAATCGGCAATGCCGCCGTAATCGTTTGCAAGGCGCCGAGCGGTGATGGCACTGCCACCGCGGTGGGTGGAACGACCGGCGCAACAACCGCCGGTTTGGTCGGCGCAGTTGTTTCTGTCGGTAGAACTGTGACGACCGGCGTCGCCATGACACCAGATGTGTTCAAGGGATTGGACGAGGGTTGACTGTTGAAATAGCCAGTCACCGCCACATACGCGCCCAGACAACAAATCGCGAGCACCACCACAATTGCAATCACCGAGGAACGTTCCTTCATTACTCTCCTTTGCGCGCAACAAATCGTTCGGAAAAATCATACCACGAGCAGAATAAAAATGCAATTTGCAATTTGTGAATGCCCGTGCTATAATAATGGCCGTAATGGGTGGTTGGCTCAGTTGGTTAGAGCGCGCGGTTCACATCCGCGAGGTCATAGGTTCGATTCCTATACCGCCCACTCTAGAGCAACTGAACCGCGGCGAGCCAGCCGCGGTTCTTTGGTAAACTGGAGCAAGCGTTTGGTTGATCCTACTTACTCTGTTGTCGCGACTCCCTCAACGCGTGTTGATAGTTCGTTGTTCCGCTTACGCTGGGTGGTTGGGCTAGGCATTTTCCCTGTTGCTTGGATTACCGCCGGTAATCAGCCGTTGACCACACCTCTCATTTCCTGGTTTATCGTCCTCGCGATTGTGAATCTAGCGTATGGCACGGTTTTGCGTTTTGCCCCTCGCATCGCCAAGTGGTTGCCAATACCCTCACTGATTCTTGATATTATCCTGTTCGGCACCTTGCCCTACTTTTTCGTCAAGCCCACACCGCTCCTCGAATTTTTCGCCATCTTCCCTGCGCTCATCGGCGCCGTTCGCTTTGGACCCAAAGTGGGTTTCATTACTGCCGGCGTACTCACCTTGTTGCTTCTCGGCAATCGCTCGCTTGCCGATGGATCATTGATTCCGCGTGAGATCAACTCGCTCATCCTGCCGGTTGTTGGCTTGTTCGGCGGCGTCGTCATTCTTGGCTTTTTAACCAAGCAGGAAAAAGAAGTGGCGGCAAAACAAGCCGCGATGGAATTGGACGAATTGCGCGGCGTGATTGCCGGCGCGAAATTGCTCTATCAAACGAGCGATATGTTTACGCTGACGACGAGTTATCGTCCTGTGCTCGAATCCATGCTCGATGCCGGCGTGCGCGGTTTGCCCGAAGCGCGCCACGAGGATGGACCATCAGTTGGCATCGCAATGTTTTTCGACGACCAAGACCCGGACAAACGTTTGCGTGTCGTCGCCGCGCGCAATCTCGATAAAGCCGATCAAGACCGCTTGATTCCAGCGCACGCGGGGATTGTCGCCGAAGCGTTACGCACCGGCAATGTCAGCGTGACCGAGCAAGTACATCACGACCCAGAACTCTCCGAATTCACCACGCTCGCTTCGCGGCGATGCGCGGTGTGTTATCCCCTGCAATCGGGCTTGGAACAATACGGCGTTGTCATTCTCGCGAGTCCCGCGCCGCGCCGCCCTTCGCAACAACATTTGGATTTGATGCGCGCGTTCACGAGCCAAGCCGGCATCGCGTTTCAAAACGCGCGGCTGTATCAGATCACGCGCAAAGAGCAAGACCGCATCATTCGCAGTGACACCGAAGTGCGCGCCAAACTCGCGCGCGACCTGCACGATGGTCCCACCCAAAAAGTGTCCGGCTTGGTAATGCAGTTGGAATTTATCACACGCTTGCTTGATACGGACATGCCCGAAGCGAAACGCGAATTGGAAAAGGCGCGCGCAACCGCGCAACAAACCGTCAAGGAAATTCGCACCGCTTTGTTCACCTTGCGCCCACTCGCGCTCGAATCCAAAGGTCTCTCCACCGCATTATCGCAGTACGGCGAACGCCTGCGCGAAACCGAGAACGTGCCCATCACCATCGAACCCGGCGATTTTTCGACCGAGTTGGAGATGAACACCGCCGCGACCATTTTCGCCGTCATCGAAGAAGCGGTGGGCAATGCGCGCAAGCACGCCAACAACACGCCGATTTATGTGCGCGTTGCGCGACAGGGACACACCCTCGTTGCCACAATTCAAGACCAGGGACCTGGGTTTGACGTGCATCGCGTAACCAGCTCGTACGAACGACGCGGCAGTCTGGGTCTGCAAAATATGCGCGAGCGCGCCATGCTCATCAACGGTGAACTGCGGATTGATTCCGCGCCCGGTCAAGGCACTCGCATCACGCTCGTCGTGCCACTCACCTCCGCCAACCCCTTCGAGAGACCTCTGTGAATTTTCTCGAACTGCTCTACTCGATCGAGCCGCGCATCGCCATGGCGATCACGCTCGGTCTTTCGGTTGCCGTGTTTACGCTCGCATCGAATCTTGCATGGGCGAGCCGGCGTTGGACCTTGCGCTCTGACCGACTGGGTCGCTTTGCCATTTGGTCTTCCACCTCACGCGTCGCGCGCGTAATCAGTTACCTCGCGCGTTGGATTTACTATCTCCTGATTCCCTGGGGCACGTTGATGCTTGGCTGGAACACGACGCGCGCGCTTGGCATCTGGCGGATGGATTGGTTGACAACCGCGTTCTCGTTCGCCGCCATCGGCATCAGCGCGATGCTTGTCGTGATCTGGGTCTGGCGTCCGTACGCGCGCACACTTCATCCACACGCCGTAGACGAAACCGGCTGGTACTGGGCGGGGCAAATCGTCGAGACCTTGTATCAAGAAACACACTGGACATTTTATCGCAGTGGTCCGGTTTTGTGGCTCGGCGATTTTTATTGGGGCGGTCTGTTTGGTCTGCTCCTCGCTTTGCTCGAAGGATGGAGCAATCCGCACGCGCGTTCGGGGGTTGATGAAGTCACGCGCGCCGATGCGCCACTCTGGCGTGCCAGTCTCTTGATCGTCAGCACGATTGTGTTCATCCTCACGCAAAATTCGTGGTACGCGCTCATCATCCATCTCTTGCTCGCGCTCGCGATCCGGCGTGTGATCGGTTTTCCGTTTGCACGCTCAGATCATTCCTAGAACACAACAACAACGGCGCGGTCGAAAATCAATTCGACCGCGCCGTTAATTTTTGAGCGACCCGTGATTATTTGATCACGAACGACAAGGCAATCAACACCACGAAAAAGAATCCCGCCATCAACAAAATGCGTTTGAGGTCGGTGTAGATGTGGTTGCTGAACCAGTGCAACAGCGGCTCAAGATAGACA